>DOHE01000297.1 GCA_003535395.1 Clostridiales bacterium
AGGGTGGATTTGAGTGCATCACATCCGTATCTGCCGAGGACTTTGACGGTATCCTCACGATGAGCTTAAGCTGGATGGACACGGAGGGTGTGGTTTTGGTAGAGGATACCTGCACTTTTGAGATGGAAAAAGGGATCAGAAAGGAATGGGATTCCCTGGCGATCCGTTGGAACCGGTATTATGGGGGCGCGATTGACGGGATCCAGATGACCATGACACGGCATCCGCTGCAGGAGATCACGGAACGGAACAGTGCACGGAACAGAAGAGTCTTTACTGGGATACCTGTGAAGGCGAGTATGCTGCAGGTCCAGGTGAAGGATGGCCGGATCCAGTCCGGAAGGTTTCGTGTCGACCGGATGGAGATGCGCACCTATTGACGAATGCTGCTGCAAAGCGAGTCGGGCGACCCGCTCTGCCGGCTGTAAGTATGCAACAGCAGGATCATAGTCTTTGAAAGGGTGAAATGAATGACGGAACTTCGTGATGCCATGCAGAAAAAGGCCCCTGAAAAGCGCAGGCATCCTAACATTATTTTTTATATACTGGATGATCAGGGGATCGGGGATGTGCCCACAGCGCCCCATGATTCACCGAACTATCTCCCCAACCTGAAACGGCTGGCGCAAAGAGGAATCACATGTACCCGTGCTTATGCCAACTCTCCCATGTGCGCGCCCGCCAGGGCTTCCATCATGATCGGGGGATATCCCCAGAAGATCGGGGTATATGAACTCCATGACCCCGCACCCGGCATACCGGAAAATGTCCGGATCGCACCCCAATATTTCAAGGAAGAAGGGTATGCCACCGGGCTGATCGGGAAGTGGCATTTGGGGGGCCAGCTGGATCTCCTGGACGGGACGGGCCACAAAGCCTTGATCCCTCAGAACAAAGGCTTTGATACCTCCTTTTATTTTTTTGGATCCACCCATGATTACTGGGATCCCAATTTAGGCAATTCAGAATTGGAAGTCAAGGGATACCCTTTTTACAGTCCCATCTATGATAATGGCACTCCTGTAAACAAAATGGAGTATCTGACCCATGAGATCAGCCGCCGGGCGGTACAGTTCGTTGAAGAAAACAAAGACCGGCCATTTTTCCTGACCCTCACCCATCATGTTTGCCATGTTCCTCTCCAGGTCCCAAAAAGTTACCATGAACATTATGAAGATCTGGGTATCGGGGAATTGGCGATGGTATCCCGGGCAATGTATGAAGCGTGTGATGATGGACTGGGCCTGCTGCTGGACAAACTTGCCGATTTAAATCTGGATAATGACACGATCATCATCCATACCAGTGATAATGGCGGTGGTGCACCCTCTGGTCCCACCGTCTGGGATTACTCCGGCGCCAAGTTCTATTTTGGCGAAGCCGGCCTGCGCATCCCTTTTATCATCAGCTGGCCGGGGCACCTTCCGGAAAACCGATTGTACGACGACTTCGTGATGCAAATGGACATGCTGCCCACGGTCCTGGATGCAGCGGGGATGAAAGGTCCGGGCCGCGAGGGGATCAGCCTGATGCCCTATTTCATGGGGGAAGCCCGGGATATGTCTCGTCGGGAATTCTACTGGTCCAACGGGCATATCGACACCTTTGCCGTGATGAAGGATGGGTATAAGCTGAGGATGGACAGATACTGCCCGGGTGCCTTGCATTATATCCCCGATGATCCCTTTGAGATCCGGGATCTCTCCGCACAGCATCCCGAAAAGGTTGAGGAGCTTTTTTCGGATTATCAGACTTGGATGGCTTCGAACCAACAGAGCCTGTTTTTGCAGGATCCTGCATATGCCTTGCGGGAGCAGGCTTTTCTGGAAAAGATCCGGGAGGATCCCTTGTGGCAACCGAAGAAAACGACGCCTAAATTTGGTCCGGAGACACCTGCCTAAATAATAAAGATAAAAATCAGTTTATAAATATAAAAGAAAGAAGTGATCAAAATGGAAGAACGTTGGTCGATCGGCCCTTTTGTGAAATTCAACGGAAACCCTGTGCTGGTTCCGGACAATTCAGCGTGGGATGACACGCATGTATCCAATCCAGCAATGGTTTTAAAAGATGAAAAATACTGGATGTTGTACCGGGGAGAAAGAGGGCAGGATATTGGCATCTGCCTGGCCACCAGTGATGATGGCATCCATTTCACCCGGTATGCCGGGAATCCAGTCATTGCCACGGATGCCCGCGAGGATCGGCCGCATGATCCGCGGGTCTGGGAGTATGACGGGGTGTATTATCTGAGTTATAATGCCTGGTGTTCTCCGGACATCCCGGTGCTGAACCGGTCCAAAGGAGATGCAGAGCCGCTGTGGGACCGGCAGAAAGTTTTTCAGTGTGTGGCAACTTCCCGGGATCTGATCCACTGGGAGCGGCATGGTATCCTGGGGATCAAGAACGGGTGCATCGTGACGGACGCGAGGGGTCATGCGGTGAAGGTGAATGGTAAGTTTTTGATGTATGGCCACTGCCATGGAAGTTTCATGGGGGAATCCGACGACCTGCTGCACTGGGACATTCGATTGGTGCCGTTTTTGAAGGATGTTCCGGGGATCCTGGAAACCTGCATGGCTGTGACCGGCATCCCGGGACGACCTGCCGCGGATATCGTGGTGTTCACTGCAGTGCGGCCCAAACCGCCGGTGCTGTTTGCCCTGAGCCAGTGCCTTTACAGTGCGGATGACCCGGAGAGGATGCTGGCATGCCTGCCGGAACCGTTTCTTTTGCCGGAACATCCCTGGGAATTGGAAGGATACAAAGGGGAGAGGGTGCCGTTCATCGTTCTGTTCATGGATACGGGCCTGCTGCGGATGGAGGATGGGTGGCGGCTCTATTACGGGGGCGCAGATCATGTGATCTGCCTGGCCACGACGCAAGACGGAGGCGACAACAAATGAAACCATTGAAAGCCGACAAATTGGATGGATATATCATCGAACCGACCCTCACTGAGCCGTCGGCCGGCTGGGAAGGCCATCATACGACGAATCCCACGGTGATCCGCTTAAGCTGTGACCGGCGGGTGTTCCTGGGTTACCGGGCAGGAGGCCACGAAGACCGGTACATGCTGCAAAACAAGATGATCTGGGGCAGTTCCCTGGGGCTGGCGATCCTGGATGAACGGGGGGAAAAGGTGGTGCACCGGCTTCCCTGGCCTATCATGCGCATCAACCGTAAATTTTCCCTTCCGCTGACGGAGCAGGAATATAATGAATATATCGTGGAGCACAAGGAGAATATCGTCGTGCTCCATGATTTCCGGTTCTACGAATACGAAGGGTATCTCCATGTGATCTATCATGACGGGGCGCTGGGAATGGCTTATGACTGTGTGAAACGGATGCCGGTGGACCTGTTCCTGCAAAAAGTGGAGAAGTCCATCGCCCTTTTCGGGGAGCCGGTGGAATCGATTCGGGAGGAATGGGCCCGCATCTGGTGGAAGGAGAATACCTGGGAACCCTGCGGGACCGGAGAAAGCCGGCTGATCTATCCTTCCCGCAACAATAAAAATGACATCGTTTACTTCAAAAAGCCGGACGACACGCTCCAGATGTGCCATCGTCCTCTGCCCGACATCGCGGTGATGGATACCGGGCACCGACTCCATGCGGGGGTGACCCCGGACGGGATCACGACTTACGGGGTTCTGGAATCCTGTGTCCGGCCGGGTTATTTTGATAATTGCCATATCGGCAACAACGGAATGCCCACCCGGGCCAAAATCGGAGATCTGGACGTCTGGGTGGACGTGATCCACGGCGTCCATAACAGGATGCTCTCCGACAGCAGCCAGCAGACCAGCCTTTATACCTATCTACCATATCTGCGGATCAAGGACTATGAGACCGGGGAACTGCTGTATTATTCCCAGGAGCCCATCCTGGAGGCGGATGCAGTGTGGCGGGAGTATGTGGAAGAAGGCGCGTGGGTCAGGCAGCTTCCCTTCCATGATGCCATCATGTTTGCGGGAGGACAGATCGAGGTGGAGCAGGGCCGCAACGGGCTGGATGACCTGTTTATGGTATACATGGGAGTCGGCGATACAGCAGTGGCGCGGGCGGTGTTCACCCTGCGGCAGTTGCTTCCGGAAGCTGTACTGAAGGACCTGGCTGTATGGAAAGCCCACCGGGCGCATGTCATCGAAGCAGCCGATATGGAGAAGTCAGGTAATAGCACGGAGAATACTCCCTGCGAATTTCCGGAAACACTCAGCGGCTGGCAATGGCGCCTGGAAAATGACCCCACCCACCGCCAAATCCATATCATCCGTCAGCTTCAGACCCGAACCGGCCTGGAGAAGGCGCGGCGTCCTGTTTTTCCAATACCGGGGAGCTTTGATGCCGACGGGATCTTCTTTGATGGAAGATCCATCCGCAAGGTGGACGACCTGGGTTGGTTTCTGGTATATCGGGGATGCCGATGGGAGGAGTCCGGGGGACAGCTCGGAGGGCAGAAATTCACCCAAACGGGGTATGGGATCCTGATCCTGGACCGGGAAAATCCGGAGCGGATCCTCTATCGGTCCACGGAACCCGTTGGATCTTATACAGACAAAACGGAGGGCTGGAATTTTGGCGGGAACTTTGGTGAGGCTGGAAGTATCCTGGAAGAAGCCGAAAAACATGTGCCGGAGAAAGTTCTTTTCGAGATCCGCAGGATCAATAGTTTGATCGACGCCGGAAAATTCTGGCGTTCCCATATGACTGCCTGGCTGAAGAACAAAGCGGCCAAGGCTGCAAAAACGGAGGAATAGAAGATGACACCCAGAGAAAACAAAATCAGGGCCTACCGCAGACAAAAACCGGAGTGGATCCCCATTACTGTAGGGATCACCCATATGTGCTGGAACTACAACGATCCCACGGAGCTGGAAGCTTTGATCCTGGCTCACCCGATCCTGTTTCCGAATCAGGAACCCTTGAAAACCCGGAACCACCCGTTGCCTGTTTTTCAGCAGGCAGGGAAATCCTATGTGGACGGGTGGGGATGCACCTGGGTATCTGCCCATGACGGAATGCTGGGAACGGTACATGGACATCCGGTGGCCGACTGGAGCGCATTGGACAGCCTGAAGGCGCCGGATCCGGATAGAAGTGATGGGATGCGGGTGGAGGATGCAGCGACTGACTGGGAAAAAATGCGGTCCAACATTCAAAAGAGCAAGGATAATGGGCACTTTACAGGAGCCGGCATTGAACACGGTCATACGCTGCTCCGTCTGGAATACCTGAGAGGGTATCAGAACCTGGTGTTTGACATGGCAGACGAGGACCCCCGTCTGGACCGTATGATCGGGTTGGTGAAAGGATTCAGCCTGGAGCGGGTACGGCGTCTGGTGGGGACTGAACCGGATATGATATTGTATCCGGAAGATCTGGGTTCACAGACCCAATCCCTCATATCCCCGGACCTGTTCCGCAAATACATCAAACCGGTATACCGGGAACTGGTGGCACCGGCCCGTGAAAAAGGGATCCTGGTCCATATGCACTCTGACGGGTACATCCTGGAGCTGCTGGAAGACCTGATGGACGTGGGTATGGATGTGATGAACATGCAGGACCTGGTGAACGGGCTGGACAATATCCGCCGCTGCGTTGACGGCCGCATCGCAGTGGATCTGGACATCGACCGGCAGGGTCTCACGGTAAGCGGGAGCCCGAAGGATATCGACGATCACATCCGGGAAGCGGTGATGAAACTGGGATCGCCGGAAGGTGGACTGTCCATGACCTGGCAAGTCTGGCCCCCGACTCCCATCCGGAACATGGCGGCGGTCATGGAAGCCATGGAGAAGTATTCGCTGTATTACAGGTGATGATATGGCTCCCGAAGCCCTCTTATTTATTTTCAGATTCCTCCGCTTCAGCCTTGGTCATATGGATCGTGCCCCGGGGATGTTGAGGAGGTGCATAAATGGAATAAAGCTTCATGGGTCGAATGCCGGTATTGATGAGGTTATGCCAGGTGCCCGCCGGGATAATGATTGCATATCCGGGGCCAATCTGCCTCTGCAAGCTCAGACTGTCTTTTTTCTCACCCATTCGGACCACGCCCATGCCTTCTTCAATGCGTATGAACTGGTCCAGGTTGGAGTGCATTTCCAGCCCGATATCCTCCCCGGTTTTCAGACTCATCAGTGTGAGCTGCAAATGGTTCCCGGTCCAAAGCGCGATACGGAATGCGCTGTTTTGCTTTACAGCAGCATGGATGTTGAATACCAAAGGTTCCGGTCCGAAATCTCGCAACAGCATTTGTGTTCTAAATAGCAAATGACTCATTCCTTTCATGGAACTATAGTGATATCCTATGCTGTATGCAGGGAATGTGTGCTAACGCCGCACGGACGAGTGCGGCGCACGGGCATCGCCCGCGTGAAGGAGCAGGAAACCGCGCTTTCCTGCTCCCGATTGGGTGCGGGCGTTAGCCCACTTTGTTGATATGCGGGAGGCGGACGTTGTGTTTCAGGAAAACGAATTTGGTCTGGATCTTTATCTGTTTGGAATGGGGAAGTGTTACAATTACTGGAAAATATACTCATGGCTGATTAATGAGCGACCGATTTACTTTCGGATATATATTGTTTTAGGTGGCCACGCTGATTTTGACAATGGGAACCGCAGGATAACCATGGTCAAGGATCATCTTTATATTCTGCCCTGCTATAAACCGCATACACTGATCAGATATCCGGAAGATCCACTGGATCATCTATGGATTCATATATTTACAGATCCATTCCTGATTATTGACGACATAGTTGATATTGACCTGAACAGTGAAAAATACAGAGATATAAGCAAAATTATTGTGAATCAGGCGGCTTCCATCCTGGATATGTTTTCAACGGAGGAATATTCGAAGAAGGAATATCCTGAAAATTTCAGGGACTGCCAAGTTAATCATGATATACCGAAGGCTTATGCTTCTCCGGAAAACATACATGTATATCATAATGCAGTCGGAGCGCTTGCCTCGTTTATAAAAGGGATGATTTTGCTTATATTAAGCGGGAAGACGGATAATATCAATCTGCTTAAAAAAGGGTATGTAACCAAAGCATTGCAAATCATCAATAAAAAATATGCAGAAGAAATCAACATTGATATGATTGCCCATGAACTCTCCATCGATCCGAAATATTTTATCCGTTTATTCAGAAAGGAAATGGGGATTACTCCCTATCATTATTTGATCAGCCTCAGACTGATCATTGCGGATATCCAGATCGAAAGCGGGATCCCGATCCATAAAGCGGCGCTCAGTGTAGGCATTGACCCGAAAAGGTTCAGTACGATTTATAAAAAATATCACAATCATCTTCCCTCTGCCCATATCGGGAAAAATGTCACTAATGATAGATACTCTGGAGAATAATCAGGGTTCATTTTAAGCTTTCAGAATATTATTATCTGATTACGGGATGCCGATGGATGGATTCTAGAAAAACGTTCACGGTAACAAATCCGGGATCCGGTAATAGTATCGTGGAGGCAGAGAACATAAAATGAATTTACTGGCAACAAGACAGATCCATCTTGATTTTCATACTTCGGAGCATATTCCGGGGGTAGGGAGCCGGTTCAGCCGGGAGAATTTCCAGAAAGCGCTGAAACTGGGGCATGTCAATTCTATTACTATTTTTGCCAAATGCCATCACAGCTGGTGTTATTATCCAAGTGAGGCAGGGAGGGTGCATCCGTCACTGGAGTTTGACCTCACCGGGGCAATGATGGATGCTGCTCATGAGATCGGCGTCAGAGCGCCCGTATACATCACGGTGGCCTGGTCTTCCAATGATGCGGAGGAACATCCGGAATGGATCATGCGCACCCGGGACGGGTCTGTTGTGATGACGTCGGGCACCCCGGATGCCAACCTCGGGGACAAACGGCCTATCGTATCCTGGAAATGCCTGTGTGTGAACAGCGGATATGAG
>DOHE01000166.1 GCA_003535395.1 Clostridiales bacterium
GATTTTCTTCGATCCCCAGTTCCCGGGCCCTGCATTTCAGCCTCTCTTCCAAAGGTCCCTCCCCCAGCAGCACCAGGGAGAGGTCCGGCAGCACTTCCCGGATGATCCGGAAGGCGCGAAACAGATGGATATGCCCCTTTTGCGGAGCAAGACGTCCGGCATGGATCAGCACAGGGTGCTCAAAAATATGCGCATGCTCCGGGGGGAGAGGCGAATGAGCCATACTTTGGATCGTCTTGACAGGGAGGGCGTTGGGGATGACCCCGATCCGGTTTTCCGGAAGACCATACCGGTCTGCAAGGTCGCAGGCGACCCCCCGGGATACCGCCACCACCCGGTCCGCTCGAGGGTACAGCCTGCGGATCAGGGGCTTATACATCCATTCCGCCATTTTGCCCCGGAAGCTTGCACTCCCGCGGGCTTCAGCGGATTTTTGATTATGTACCGTGAGGATCACCCGTTCAGAACCCCGGGTCAGGATATTGTACAGGTTGCTGGGCTCAAAAAAGCTCACTGCCGCGGTGATCCGGTGCTCTGCCTTGAATTTCCTTATTTTCCGGATGCGATGCACCTGGTTGAGGATCACCCGGATGGGACGGAACCTTCCACCTGGGGCATCCAGCCCGTAAACCACACCCTTGTACGGATAATGCACCCGTCTGGCATCATGCAGCAGCAGATGGATCTCCACCCGATCCCCCAATCCCACGGACAGGGTGGACGCCACCCGTTCCGCTCCCCCGTCGTCCAGCGTGGGGATCAGGAACAGGACCCGGGGACGTTCTGCGTTCGGATGGTTCATGGCGTTCACGCCTCCCTCCGGGTTTTGCGGGCCGGCCGGCCCCGTCGGATCAGCCGGCGGAGCACGGGCACGGCAAAACCCGGCAGCAGCCAGGCCGGGAAGACCCGAAACCAGAATGCCGGATAATGCCAGTATTCCCGAAGCACCGATAGGCCGATCTTAAACTGCTCTGCGAGAGAATGGTTTTTGGACCGCAGCACATAGCCCCGGATGCAGCAGGGCAGGTGCTGGGAAGCGATCAGGTGCCGATAGAGGCGCGAAGATCTGCCCAGCACATCGGCATAGATCTCATCATAGGCCCGCATATCAATGAGAAATCGTTTGTGGAATCCGTGGGTGAGAAAAGAATCATTGTCCATGCGCCAGGAAACAGCCGGTACATCCAGCCACACCCAGTCCTGATACTGCTTTGTCAGGTACACCTGAATATGGAGCAGCGCATAGGCATGACGGAAAATGGCATTGTATCGGACAATTTCCACGGCCCGTTCCCGGTTGAACAGATTGGCGGAGATGAAGCCGAACCGGTATCCCATGCATTTGTATGAAAGGATACGGGTGCAGCCTTCCAGGAATACCATCCGGCCGGTGGTCTCCGGCTGCATATAGAGTTTCCGGTCCCGGGTATACCAGCTGAAATCGAAGGTCATCCCGCTGATCCCTTCAGGCCGGACCTGAATGGCTTCCTTCAGCGCCTGCAGCACCTCCAGATACCCCCCGGGCAAGATCCAGTCATCATCCCCGATCACCCAACAGTAATCACCGGTGGCCAGGGAAAGCACTTGAAGGAAGTTATTATCCGCGCCTACGTTTTTGGGAGCCCGATGATACCGGATCCATGGATATTGCTGCAGATAACGCTCCACCACTGCCTGCGTGCTGTCGGTAGAGGCATTGTCGCTGATGACCACCTCGGTGTCTTCTTCCGAGAAGCCCTCTGAAGTCAGGATGCTGTCCAGCAGATCCCCCACGAACGCTTCCCGGTTATATGTAGGAATGCAAATCGAAATCAGTTTCCCCATCCCGTTTCCCCCCTTGATCTCATTCCAGCCAGGGACCGGGCTCCTTCCCGTACCAGTCCCGGCAGGGTCATCTTCATTTCCTTGAGCACTACATGCGGCCATTTCCAGTTGTTGTAGACCAACTGCACCAGAAACTGCGCCAGTCCCACTCCCCAAATCCCAAGCCGGGTGGTCTTCACCAGCACGAAGGTCAATACGGCCACTCCGATCCCGGACAGGAGGGCCGGTCCCACAAAGGGGACCTGATTTCCGGTCATGATGAAGGTCGCAAACAGTGTCCCGGTATTGAATTCCAAAAAGGTATAACCGAGCATGAAAAACAGAAAACCGGTGGGCGGCAGGCGTGTGCCGGATCCAAGCAGTTTTAGCAGCGGGGCGCCTGCCAGCACCAGCGTGACCCCTCCTGCCAGGTAAAAGGTCCAGGAAACCAGTACGGTTGAGGGGAAGACCCTACGGATCCGTTTCCAGTCCTGTTTCAGGCGTGCTTCATAAAACAGAGGCAGGCTGCTTCGAAACAGCACGGCGGAGAAATTACCCAGGCTGGTAAACAGCTGGAGCGCCAGTCCATAAGAGGCGGTGATTTCAAGTCCCAGCGCAAGGGAGCAGATCAGCGTGCCCGCCTGCAGGATGAGGAAGGATCCCAGCGTGACCAGCCCCAGTTTCCAGGAATTGTGCCACAGTATGCCCCAAAGTTCTTTCGTGCCGCGTGCAGCCGCGCCCGCGGCGGCCGATGCGGTAGAGGCCGGTGCAGTGACGCCCGTGGCGGCAGATGCGGTGGAGGCAGGTGCAGTGGTGGCCGCCGCTGCAGCGGGATGGATCTCACGGATCTGCAGGAAGAACCGCCTGGACACGATCCGAAGCACCGCGCCTCCCAGCACCCCGGCCAATGCAACCGCCAGAAGTCCCATGCCCAGCAGGACGCCCAAACCGGCTGCCAGCAGATACACCAGCTGGGAAATCACATTGGCCTGCTGCGCCCGGCGGATCCTTCCCACTCCGGTAAGCAGCGGCATCCAGTAGGCTGCTGCCAGGTTGATGAAGACTCCCAGGGTGAATACCGCCCAGGCGCAAAGTATGGAGTTTGCCTGCGGCATCCCGGCGACCAGGGGACGGATGTACAAGGTGCCACCCGCGATATTGACGATCAGCGCTCCCAAGGCGATCCCCATATAGATCCGGCGGGCCAGGTGCAGCAGCTGCAAAAGCAGCGCAGCATTGGGCGGATCGCCTGTCTGGCCCTGTGCGTCCGTTTTTACGGCATCTGCCCCCGCGGATTGATGCAGGTCCTCCGCCAGCCCGTTTCGCACCAGCCGCCGGGCCCCGCCCCAGGCATACCCGATATTACGCTGAAGGGTAGGCGAAAAACCAAAGTCCATGAGCATCACCAGATTGCCGATGGCGGTAAAAATATACCAAAGACCCACTTCCTCTGCCGGCAGCTGCCTTAAGATGAGGGGCAGCAGCAGCAGGTTGGCGCCGTAGCGCAGGATGTTGCCGAAATAGCTCCACATGATGTCGGAACGGCTGATGGTTATACGCATGGGTCTCCCCCTGCCTGTGCAGCCCCCCCCGCGAAAACGGACTGTTTAGCTCCGTCAAATACAAAGGGGCTCACAAAATTTTGCAGTTTCGGCCATTGCAAATCCCGGGCGGACAATACCGGCGCCTGTGCTTCCAATCCCCAGGGAACCCCGGCGGAATCCCACCGGATACCTAAATCCAGTTCGGGCACATGCTCGGATGTCACCCGATACAGCATCACCGTGCCTTCCTCCCGGGCCAGGAACCCGTGTGCGGTCCCCGGTGGAAGGCAGAGCATCCGGGGAGTTCCCCCGCTCAGTTCAAAAAGCGCATATTTGCCGTATGCAGGCGAACCGCGCCTCAGATCCACCACCGCATCCAGCGCGGACCCTTCAAGACAGAGCACCAGCTTGTGCTGCTCAGCCGGCGGCACCTGAAAATGAAGCCCCCGGAGCACTCCTTTGCGGGAGAC
>DOHE01000097.1 GCA_003535395.1 Clostridiales bacterium
GTCCCTGGTGTATTCGAGTAATATGAGTACTCCGTATTTTCTGTAATTCCTTCAGATTGAAATGAGCTTATTTTTCCGTTTATATACGCAAGTGGATCGACATACAATGTGCCAAGTTCCGGATAACCATTGAAGCAACCAAAAGACAGCAGGTTTTCATTACCACCGCCAATTTTATAATAGTCGCTATAATAATGTGCGATCAGATACGCATCCGGGATCATACAGGTTTCAATAAATCCACAGATATCATGCAGTATGGATTTCATGGCCATGATTTTATCGACAGTGGCCTGCGCTGTGATGCCTCCAATGAAGACGCCATGATTGTGAGGCGCTTTTCCGCCAAGTACAGCCAGCATTTTATGTGCGTTTCGACTCAGAGTCAGTGAATCAAAATAATGCCGCGCGACCCGGTCATTTTTTTCTTTGGGCAGTCTTAAATCTCCGCCATTTGGCTCAAACAGTGGTGAAAAGTCAGGAAGCAGAATGAAGTCCGGGACAGTATACTGATAAAAATGCCGGATATGGTTTTGCAGAAACTCACAGCCGTGGAGAATATCGCGCAGGTACCNNATGTGAAGGGGTGACACCAAAAGCCTGTTCCAACGCCAGGGATGCTGCCATGGAATGCGCCGTAGAACATATCCCGCATATCCGTTCTGTAAAATATATTGCATCCATAGGCGGCCTGCCTTGCAGCATCATTTCAAATCCGCGGAAGAGCAAGCCTTCTGTCCTGGCATCGACTACTACGCTGTTTTCTATATACGTTTCAATTTCCATAAATCCGCTGATCCGGGTAACCGGATTCATGACGATCTTTTTCATGGATTTTCTTCTCCCCTTGTGATGTCATAGCTGATGAACGGCTCCATCAAATCGGGAAATCCAAACTGAGCACAGCCGATGCACGGCGTATTGTCTCCGATGGGCCAGTTAATACGTTCATTCCATCTTCTTATGGGGCAGTCCGTCCGCGTGACCGGCCCGCGGCAGCCGAGTTTGAACATACACGTCTCCTCACCAAGCTTTTCCGCAAACATGCCTTTGTTGAAGTATGAACGCCTTGGGCATCTGTCGTGAATGGGGATGCCATAAAACATAGTTGGTCGGTCCATTGAGTCCAGCTCGGGTTCGCCAAAGAGCAACAAATGAGCAAGCGTACCCAGAAACCAGTCGGGGTTGCAGGGGCATCCGGGCAGTTTAATGACCTTTCGCTGAAGCACGGATTGTACACTGACACACGTTGCCGGATTTGGCCTGGCGGCGGACACTCCGCCATCGGATGCGCACGTTCCTACAGCGATTACATGGGAGGCCTTTTCGCCAAGTTCTTTCATCGCTTCGTACGCCGTGACCGGCTGCCCCCGATGTTTGCCGATGATATTGTAAATTCCATTGTCTTTCGTTGCAACCGCTCCTTCGACAGCAAGAATAAAGTCAGAGCCTGTCACGCTGAAAAGCTGTTCCATTGCCTGGGGGCCTTGCTTGACGGCCAAACTGTTATCATACACAAACTGAACCATATTGGAGGCGAGGTATAAAAAATCAGGATCATTTGCATTCAGCAGAGATATGATGTTACCGGAACACCCGGTGAGTTCAAGCCAAACGAACTTCGGTTTTTGCAACTGTCCGCTGTTTATTCTTGCATATACGGTATTCACAAGCTCAGAAGCAAAGGTGGAAGCACAATCACTACAGTTGGTCAACCCCATCTTCAAGCCTCCCGACGACTCTCAATTTACTCAGAACATCCCGGTCAGCATGGCAGGATGCATGCGCGCCTGTAAGATCTCTGCCTGCGCTCAATCCGAAGTGGACAGCGGCTGCCCATGCCGCATTGTCTGTTACATCATAAACGATTCCGTCAACGGCAACATAAGCTGGATTACCGTTTTTCCCATTATATTTTGAAAGCTCGCTTCTGTTCAATAGAATATCCTGATCTTGTACGGGTATTGAAACGACATTATCCAATTCTTTTTTTGGCATGATCAAAATAAAAAATTGTGATAATTGGTTGAGCTGTTCTTCCAACTTCTTTAACAAAGTTTTTCTTGTCTTTGGTATGGTCGGATAGTACAAAAGATGAACTGTATGATGAATCTCATCCATAATTGACTTGAAATTGCTATATTTGCTTTGATCCATGCGCTTTCCCCGGCATAAGTATTCTGCTAATTTATATTTCATCATAGTCAGGTTTATGCTCAGTGAATTTCTGACTGTTGCCGCAGTCTGCGCTCATATGATATGATTGGTGTATGAAAACTTCGCCATCACTGGGCTGCTGCGGGCTTGACTGCGGTTTGTGTCCCAGGTTTTATACGCACGGCACATCCAGATGCCCGGGTTGTTGCGGGGATGATTTTTTCAACAAACATCCTTCGTGTGCTTTTGTTACGTGCTGTGTAAGCAAAAAGGGCCTGGAGGTATGCGCAGAATGCAGTGATTTCCCCTGCGCCAGATTTGACAGGGAGACAGGCATGACCGACTCTTTTATCACCCATCGAAGGGTGATGCACAACCAGGAATTTATTCGAAAATATGGGATCGCTGTATTCTTGGAGCAGCAGAGCAGGAGGATGAATATTCTTCAGACCATGATCGGGCATTACGATGATGGAAAAAGCCGGAGTTTTTTCTGTCTGGCTGCAGCTCTGCTAAGCCTTGAAGGTTTGAACGCAGGATTGACGAAAACAGAGCAGGAAGTGAAAGAACGGGCAATCGGTAAGGAGGATCTGAAAAGCAGAGCACGGATCGCCAGGGAAAGCATGGAGCAAATTGCTGGCCAGGAAAATGTTGAATTAAAATTAAGAAAATCAAAGAAATAAGCATCGCTCCGGAGGAAAAGGATAATATAGACCGGGGAGACCGGTGTGCGAGACATTGACATTTTCTGCCTCCGGGATTAAGATTAGATAATCTTTAACAACAAAGGAGCGGTCATCCATGATCAAATCCATTGGGCATCTTGCATTCGGGGTAAAAGACATTGGCAAATCTCTTGAGTTCTATTGCGGGGTACTGGGTTTCAGTGAAATGTTCCGGATGTCAAATCCGAAGAGGGATCCTGCCGGCGTTTACATAAAAGTAGCCCATGAGCAATATCTCGAACTCTTTGTTATGGATGAGGTGGCCAATGGGCCGCAGCAGAGCTACAAGCACATGTGCCTCCATGTCGAAGACATCGAGGGAGTGGTGGAGGATATTCAAAGAAAGGGATGGTCTATCGACCATCCAATCAAGATGGGAGGAGACGGGAATCTGCAGGCCTGGATCACGGATCCGGACGGAAACCGGATCGAATTCATGCAACTGCACCCGGATTCAAAGCAGAGGAAAGCAGATCCCTGAACGATAGCGGTATTTAAACGCGCTGAAAGGTCTGAAGCTAAATCCTAAGCAGGAGGAAACAGCATGGATATCGTTTTTCCAAGGACCAACGTGGGCGGACTTTCCATATCCAGACTCATCATGGGAACGAACAATATCATGGGAGGATCCCACCGAACGAAGGCACGGGACAATCACATCAAGGGAATCAACAACAACCGGGAGGCTGTTGCGGACATCGTAGAAACCTACTTGTCATACGGGGTGGATACTATTATCGGTGTCCTGGTGAAGAATCAGTTTGCCATCGAGGGGATCCGTCTGGCAGAAGAACGCACAGGGAAAAAAGTGAACAAAATCGAACTGGCGATCGTGAATACGGATGATGATCCTGAAGCCCGCNNGAATAAGGGGAAGGAAAAAATCGAACGGATCGAAGATTATTTGTATATGATCCGGGAGAACGGAATGATTCCCGGACTTTCAGCTCATATGCCGGAGATCATCCGTTACACGGACCTGAACGGATATGATGTTGAAACTTACATCCAGATATACAATGCAGCGGGATTTTTGATGCAGATCGAGGTGGAAACAATTAACAATATCATTTGGAATGCCAAAAAACCGGTCCTCACCATCAAACCCATGGCAGCGGGACATCTGAATCCATTTGTTGGTCTGACCTTTGTTTTTAATACCATACGTGAACAGGACATGGTGGCAGTGGGCTGCATGACACCGGGTGAAGTGCATGAAGTGGTGGAATATTCCATGGCCGCTATCGAACACCGGCACCCGGTCGTGACCGGCCGTCTGCACCAATATCGTTGACCGGGCAGAGCATAAATCTACAATAAGTTTGGCATGTGCCACATAAGATATAAGGGGATATTCCGCAACTGATCATCACTGGATAACGGTTTCATGGATGTTTTCACGGCGGCTTTTGGGTTATATTTCTTTCGGTATTCCGCCAGGGATTTTGCTTTGTCATTTTTTTCGCTTTTAACCTCGATGGGTAAAATATCCGGACCGACCTGTATAATAAAGTCGACTTCAGCGGTGTTTTGGGATTTCCAATAATACGGGACATCGCTGCCTGATGATACGAGCTCACACAGCACGAAGTTTTCGGTTATTGCACCCTTGAATTCCCTGTAAGTGCCGGTTGCATCGAAGATGACATGTGGGTCCGTTTTGGACAGTCTGCGCAGCAAGCCCACATCGGACAGATACAGTTTAAAAAATGTCTGATCTGCATAAGATGAAAGCAGCATAAACGGCTTTTCAATTTTACACACTTTATATACCAAACCGGCCCGGACCAGCCATTCCAGCGCATCTTCCAAATCTTTTGCACGCCAGCCCCTGCGCACCTGGCCAAATATAAATTTGCTGTTTTCTTTGGATAGCTGTTCCGGAATCGACCGCCATATCGCGGATAGTTTTGGGAATTCTTTGATGGGTGCATGCTTGGCAAAATCAAGCTCATATCCGTCCAGGATCCGTTGCTGTTCTGCTTCTACCATTTCAATATCCCTGGTTTTATTCCAGATGTCCACCACCTTGGGCATACCGCCTATGAGGTAGTATTTTTTAAGATTTATGACAAGCTTTTCGTGTATGAGATCGGGGATCTTCTCTTCCGGCTTCAGGTTTGCGAGGTACTCACACAGCATTTCTTCATCCGCCGCAGACAGAAATTCATAAAAACTCATGGGATACAAGGAAAGAAAATCGACCTTTCCCACAGGAAAAGAGAATGCTTTAGAAAGCGCGATGCCTAAAAGAGATCCTGCACATACAATGTGATATTCGTTTGCGTTTTCGTTGAAATATTTAAGTGAAGTGATTGCCCGGCTGCAGAACTGAATCTCATCAAAAATAACCAGAGTTGTTCCGGGGTTGATTTTCCTGCCGCGGAAAACGCTAAGTTCTGAAATGATCCGATGCGCATCCAGATCGTTTTCAAATGTCGATTTTAGTTTTTCGGTTTCCTCAAAGTTGAAATAGGCGATGTCGCTGTAGTATTTCTCGCCGAATTTTTTTAGCAGATATGTTTTGCCGCACTGACGCACCCCTTTGATTATAAGTGGTTTGCGCTCGAAACTCTCTTTCCACGCCACAAGACAGGCTTCGAGATTTCTCTTCATGATGACGCCTCCTGCAAAATTAATATGAAAAGTGATGACAGTATATGCAAAATCAATACATATTATACAATATTATGCGATAACTGTCAATGATTTATATTGAAATATTCGTTTTGAGACTTGCTAATGAAATAGAAATGAACTATAATGTGAGTGACGACAGCGATTGTTGAAATTATTTGAACGTCACGTTTTCAATTGCATTGATTCTTTATTTCGAAAGGGGACGTCTATGTCAT
Organism: Clostridiales bacterium; assembly: GCA_003535395.1. Lineage (GTDB taxonomy): Bacteria > Bacillota > Clostridia > UBA8921 > UBA8921 > UBA8921. The sequence continues at coordinate 5,738 of DOHE01000097.1, forward strand.
ACCGGCTTTTACCTCAGGAAGAAGCACTGAAATCAGGCGTTCTGAATGCAAGGCTGGAGCACTTGGACAAAAAACTGAAGGAGTGGTTGAAAGACGGATATAAGGATGCAATGTTGATCAAAGTCTTTCGTAACGGCAGGGATATTTTTACCGGCAGTTACGGCACAGACAGGCCAGGCGGCGAAGGAAAACCGGTCGCCGGTGACACGATCTTCCCTGTCGCATCCATGACAAAGCCGATCATTGCAACGCTGCTGCTCAGTTTGCAGGAAGACGGCGAGCTTGATCTGACCCATCCCATGNNGCCCCGAACAAACGGGGCACAAATCGGAGACCGCACATTGCTGCAGTTTTTGACCCATACCAGCGGTGTGAATGATGATGAATTGCACAAAGGTGTTGTGAAGTTTATCCATGAGACGATTGGACTCAAAACACCGGCGGACGGCAGCGCGGAGGACACCCGGGAGGCCTGGGATGAGATCATGAGCAAGGCGGGGGAAAAACTCGGTCTGGCCAAGGAGGACAATGCCTGGGAGTATATCCAGTTTCATAAAGTCGAAATCAAAGAACCCAACAAGTACATGTCATACTGCAATACTGGGTACAGGCTGCTGTGCGAGGCTGTTTGTGCTGCGAGCGGGAAGAACATTGATGCGATCGCGGGAGAGCGGATTTTTGATCCTCTGGGAATGAAGGACACGCAATTTATCATGCCCCGGGAAAAATGGGAACGGGTCATCCGGCGGGGGGAGGGAGCAACCGGATATCCGTGGCAGAACAGCGATGAGTGTTTTGTAAGCACCCACGGTTCAGGAGGACTCAAGACCACTGCCGACGATTACATCAAGTTTTGCGAAATGATACGAAATTTAGGTACATACAACGGTGTAAGGGTATTATCCAGAATTTCGGTTGATACGCTGTGGCGTGATTACAACACCAGTCTTTCCAGTGTGAATCCCTACAATGCATGGGCGCTCGGGTTCAACATCCGCGGCACCAAACTGGATGATGCGGGGATACTGCGCCCGGCCAGTTGCATCGACCATGGAGGCTGGGGCGGGGTCAAGGCGGTGATTGACAAGGAAAACGGCATTTCTGCTGTATTTTTCACCGTTCAGAAAGAAGGGAAGCCGGCGCTGTTTAATTTTATACTGAATATCATCTATTCGTCGCTGATCTGATCATGATGAAGGCATTGGCAGCAAAAGCAAGGATCGCCAAAGCGGTGGCGTTTGTGACCTATAAGGA
>DOHE01000325.1 GCA_003535395.1 Clostridiales bacterium
CCGGATCCCCTTCCATTCCCCGGCGAGTTGGGAGTATAGCCCCCAATGAATGAACATCCCGTATTTTGCTTCCTTCCACCATTGCTGCCCGCAATCCTTTGGCATAAATCTCCCTCCTGCTTCCCCGGATCTGCAATATGAATAATTCGGATTTGCAATATTAATAATCAGGTTGTATTCCTATAAAATTTCTTCCGATGGGATGAGCAAGTTCATCCCATGCGTCCCGGTATCGGCAGAGTTCCTCACGCAATGCCTTTATGACTGGTGCAAACTCGGAATGTTCTACAAGGCTGCAGGTTTCCAGCGGATCCTGTTCCAGATCGAACAGCTGAATACCATGGTATTTTCCCGCATATTCAATGAGCTTGTATTTCCTGTCCTTCACACCCCGGATGCAACCGCCATAAGCGAAATACAGGGTCTTCCGCAGTTCCAGGGACGGATCTTTCATCATAAAATGAAGATCCAGACCTTCCACGGAATCCGGGATCGGGATGCCGGCCAGGCCGCACAAGGTTGGGTAGATATCCAGCAGGTAAGCGTAATTGGATAGTTGCAGACCTCGGGGGATGCCCGGACCGGAAAACAGCAGGGGCACTCGTACGCTGTGTTCGTAAAGACTTTGTTTGCCAAAAAGACCGTGCTGGCCGACAGCCAGACCATTGTCACCGGCCAGAACGACGATGGTCTGGTCCAGTTCCCCCCGGTCCTTCACTTTTTGAAGAATGGTGCCAATAGCATGATCCAGGTGGGTGATCATGGCATAATATTCTGCGATGTGGCGCCGGACCCCCTCTTCCGTCCGTGGATAGGATGCCAGCAATTCGTCCCGGATCTCGCGAACCCCATAATCAAAGGGGTGCTCCGGGGCAAAATTTCCGGGAAGAGTGATATTCTCCGGGTCATACATCTTCAGAAATTCTTCTGGCATAGTACGGGGATCATGGGGTGCCAGAAAGGAGACATACATGAGATAAGGGTCTTTCTCCTGGTACCGTTCCAGAAAATTTACCGCCTCGCCAGCGATAAGGTCTGTTGAATGGTTTCCCGGATGGATCCGGTCACAGTGAACCCGTGTGATTTTGTTGTTAAGGCTAAAGTTGCCGGTGAAAGGAATGGTCCGGTCGTAGCGGCCTTCCGGATCGAAGTCGCATATCGGCACATTCCAGTGGTCCCACATCCCGCCAAAGAAGATCGATCCTCCGTCAGTGAAGCTTCGTGCATAGGAATTCGCCCCATTATGCCATTTCCCGGTCCCGAAGGTCCGGTACCCAGCCTGACGGAATGCTTCTCCCATGGTGATATGCTCAGAGGGAATGTTCTGGCCTTCATTTTCAATATGAAACAAGGTCCTCCCGGTATGCAGCATAGCCCGGCTGGGCATGCATACAGCAGCGCAGGTTCCGCTGGGAATGTGGGCATGGGTGAAAGCTGTGCCCCGTTCTACCAGCCAGTCCATGTTAGGTGTATGAATTTCCGGATTTCCCAGGGCATGGATGGTATCGAACCGCTGGTCATCTGTAAATATAAACAGGATATGCGGCTTTCTCATCATCTTCTCTCTCACTGTTCCTTTCTCCTGCCTCAATTTTTATCTGCTGCGCCATGCAATACCTTGCAATGCAGCAAGGATATGTTCATGGCATCCTTGCTGCACTGCAGGCATTTTACCACGCTGCCATCACATCATTCAAGTGTGACTGGATCTGGGGGGCAATTTCTGCCATCGCCATCGATACCGGCTTAAGGGAGATCACTTGGTTAAAGAGCGTGTTCCGCAGGCTGGTAAAACTGGGGAATAGCCCCTCTCGATTGTATACGGGAATGCTGGTAAAATCATACCGCCCATAAAAGTCAATATTCTTGTCATTGGTCACTTTGATATCCCGAGCTCTTGCCGCACCCTTTCTGTATACAATATCCTCTTCCTGGAATATTCTCCTGTATTCTGTCAGCAGAGCAGCCCAGGCCAGTGCCGCTTCCTTTGGTTTCTGTGTGGTGGCCGGGATGCTTAAAAAGCGGCACACATTCAATTCCCCATACGTATAATCGGAGGCATCCGTACCGATGGGCAGCAATGCCAGATCTACATTATTTGGGTTCTTACCGGGGGTAAAGTTATTCATACCATAGGCGTAAGGATTGTACAGAATCATGGCCGCATTTCCATTTACCATGTTCTGGTAGTTTGTGGTGACGACGCGGTAGGTATTGTACAGGTCGCTTAAGAACTGCAGAGCATTGATGACAGGCCGGGTGTACATACTGAGTTCCGCTTTCTGTTTTTCAAAATCGAAGGTAATAAACTTCCCGCCGTTGGAATATACCAGAGCTACGCCAAGATCAGCAGCAGTATTTGCGATCCCCCAGACGTCTGTCATCCCATCACCGTTGACATCGCGAGTCGTCGTGATGGCAATTTCCAACAGAGTGCTCCAGTTCCACTGGCCTTCTGCCATATAATCGTTACGAATATCCGGGATTCCGTTGGCACTAAGGATCGCCGGGTTGTACAGGGTCGCTGCATGCAACTGTACTGTATCCTCATTCCAAAAACCATAATGCTTACCGTTCATCCACTGGGCATAGCTGCCAGTATGATTTTTGATGGCATCCCATTCCCCTGGTCCATCCAGAAGATCCTCCAGTGCCCACACAGCCCCTTTGGTGGCCCACGGAAAGATGACATCATCCCGGGCCATAATGACATCATGACGGAGCGTACCTGCAAGCAAGTTGACTTTCAAGTCTATAAAATATTGACCATATCCGACAGGCATGACTTCCCATTCAAATTTACAATTATATTTCTCCTCGACAATCGCTTTGGCCTGCTTGATACTGAATCCATCCCCGTTGAACATCGCCAGGTCAAAGTAATTGGTCCACGCTCCAGACCGTAGCGTTCTTCCTCCCAAGTCTATAACGATTTCCTGTGCTTCTCCGCCGCTCACGGGCTCTTCTGTTGAAGCATCTCCCGGTTCTTCAGTTTGTATTTCTCCTGGTGCTGTCTGAGACCCGGTATCCTCTTTTGCTGTCGATGCCGTAAATGTTGTTCGGCTGGTCGTTTTAGCTGCTGTCGCGGCAGTTCCCGCCTTTGCTGTCGTCGCAACCGTTCCCCTGGTAGCCGTGTTTTTTGCTTTCTTCGCACAGGCGGAAGTCAGCAGTATGCAAAACACCAGTACCATCGCCACCACCAGCAATTTCCCAAGATCTTTCCTGCTCATCATCCTCATCTCCTTGTCCACATATCATATATTTTTATTGCCAGTCCACCCTTCAAAGTGATCCCTGCCCGCGGATTTTCCTGCGAACCTCTTTCATGACCTGCAAGTCTTCATCCAATACACTTCCATCCTGGTAACACAGCAAATTGCATGTCACTGCGCCGCCGTGGCTGTGAAAGCGGTGGATGAACAGAGCTACGCTTTCAGCGGATGGCGGCAGGTACCGGATTGCGGCGTTGTCTTCTCGGATCCCCCACTCCCCGACGAAGCGTCTGTCCCGTTTCAGGTGCCATGCAGCGAAACTGTACCAGGGAAGCCCAGATGGTGTCAGCTCCCCGAAAGGATAATAGTTCATCCGGCACACTTCGCCGGCCCAGTAGTCCTGATAGGGGGTCACGAGGGTGCTGTGGTCCTCCAGTCCGGGGTTATAGCAGACAAGCCGTTCCGGATTCCCCTCCCGGGCTGCATCTGTCATCTGCTTGAATGGCACATTCTTCATCTCTCTGAATGCAATGGCGCTGTCCATCCACCAGGCGATGACCTTCTTTCCGTAATGCTGACCCATCCAGCGGATAATATTGCAGTAATTAGTAAAGTAAGTTTCCTTGCTGCTGCACCTGGACCCAACTGCATCCTGCCACTGTGGATCCTGTCCTTTCATGATCCCGTGGTTGTAATAAAGCACCAGGGGAATGTGGTGGGCTGCCAGCCTGTCTGCCATTTCCATAATCAGATCACGGCTGCAGGTTCTGCCGGAAAGGATCCGGTCCACTTCCGGGTTCGGGCACGGCAAATGGTGCATCTCATGGGTCAGCGTAAACAGCACATGTCCTGCTCCCA
>DOHE01000127.1:0-4362 GCA_003535395.1 Clostridiales bacterium
AGATAAAGGCATCCCGGTTGGTAAGGCTGAATTCCACGGTACGAGCATCCAAGGCCATCACATTTCGGATATGGGTCAGATCTTTCCTTCCGGCTGCATACTGTCTGTATGAATAAACCACATCCTCTGCAACGAGAAGCTTTCCGTTGTGGAAGTGTACATTCTCTTTTAAAGTTATTTTCAAAATCACACCGTCCCGGGACAATTCATACTGACCAGCCAGCTGTGAGACCGGTTGCTGTCTCTCGTCAAAAGCAAACAGAGATTCATAGCGGAGCGGAATGTACATTTTCACATAGGAATTTTTGGTTTTATACGGATCCAACGTGTCCGGAACTGTGGAAAAAAGGCGCAGGGGCCGATCCGGATCCGAAGTCTGATGCGGGAAGGTCCGGGTATGCTCCATTAGTGTGTTGGAAGGATCGGAAGATATGACTGCTGTACTGGACATGTCTGCGGATCCGGATCCACACCCGGACGAAAACAGTGCCAGAATCAAAATCAGCAGAAGGATCCGAAACCATACATTGATAATGCTCTTATGAAACCAGTGCAAGAAATGCCGCCATCCTTCCCGTGTCAGCCCCTTCTCCCCGGTGAGAAAAGAAGCGCCCTTGGTCACACAGGGTACACAGTCCGGAAATCGCGATATTCGTTTCTGAAATACCCGCATCCATCATACACCAACTTACAATCCCTGCCAAGTCAGCATGCCATGCATCCTGACCCGCCGGTTTTAAAAACCGATCCTGCTGATTACCGCACACTGCACGCAATAATCCTGCTGTTTCTCCCGAAACAGGATAATGCTCCCTGCAAATGCAGGGTCCAATCACACCGACCAAATCCCGGGTCTTGCTGCCATATTGCCTTTTCATCTGCCGGACCGCTTTTACCACGATGCGGGCGACAGTCCCCTTCCAACCGGAATGAACCAGACTGATGACTTTATTTACAGGATCCAGCAGAAAAACAGGCACACAATCGGCAAACACACCGGTCAGACAGATCCCCGGCTGTGCTGTCATCGTGCCGTCATAACCCTCCAGTATACCTGACTCCCCCACAGGCACCAAAGCATGCTCCGGCCGGGCGGAAAGGATCCGATCTCCATGTACCTGCCCCGGCCGTACGACCTGTTTTATATCAAACCCAAGTTTTACGGATGCTTTTTCCCAGGAAGATCTGGCGGATCCGGGATCACGGGGAGGTTGAAAACTGAAGTTCCCGTCACTTTTCTCAGAAAAGCCGTGTATACAAATGTGGGAATAATCGTTGAGCAGCTCAAAGCAGATCATGGTCCCGTTTCCTCCGTCAATTGAATGCGTCGGATCAGTAAAGCCCTGCCTGTGCCGGGATCTGCTTTGACATGGACCGCATTGATCTGCCCTGCTCCAATACATACTTCAAAGCGTTCAGGCATCCCCGTGATCAGCCGCCGGGTCGCGATATCCCTGTCCATCCCGATAATGCTGTCCCTGGGCCCCGTCATACCCGCATCGGAAATATACGCCGTCCCGCAGGGAAGTATCCTTTCATCTGCAGTCTGCACATGAGTATGTGTGCCGGCCAGCAAAGAAACACGCCCATCTGTATACCAGGCAAGAGCATTTTTCTCAGAGGTTGCCTCGGCATGAAAATCCAGTATGATGGTTTTTGTCTGCTTCCGAATCCAGGCCAGTTCCCTGTCTGCAGCCTTGAATGGGCAGTCTGCAGGATCCATATAGATCCGACCCTGCAGATTTATCAGACCTATGGGCCCCTTGACTGTCAANNCGGAGCATAATTGGCAGGCCGGAGAATCCAGGATTCTGAATCCAGAAATTGCAATATTTCCTTTCGTGCAAATGTATGATTCCCAAGCGTAATGGCATCCACCCCGGACGACAGGATTTCCATTGCCTGCGGCCTGGCAAGGCCCAGTCCGCCGGTTGCATTCTCCCCATTGGCAGCACAAAAATCGATATCAAGTTCCCGGCGCAAAGCCTGCAACCGGGCTGCCAGTATTTTCCTGCCCGGAGAGCCGACGATATCTCCGATAAACAGCAAATTCAACATGTTGCCTCCTTTCCTTGAACACTATTATACACCCAATGAAAAAGCGGAAGAAAAATCTTCCGCTTTTTCATTCAGGCTTATTTGGCATATTCCACTGCTCTGGTTTCTCTAATTACGTTTACTTTGATCTGCCCCGGATATTCCAGTTCGCTTTCGATCTTTTTGACGATCTCCCTGGCCATCAATGTGACTTCTGCATCATTGACGCTTTCCGGTTTTACAATGATCCGCACTTCACGCCCAGCTTGGACGGCAAAGGATTTTTCAACACCGTCAAAAGAATTGGCAATTTCTTCTAGCTTCTCAAGACGTTTGATATATGTCTCCAGCGTCTCTCTCCGGGCTCCCGGCCGTGCAGCCGAGATGGAATCCGCCGCTTGGNNATCTCCATGATGCGAAGAGATGGAATTGATGACTTCCGCACCTTCTTTGAATTTACGCGCCAGCTCGGCTCCAATCTCAACATGGGATCCTTCCATTTCATGGTCCACAGCTTTCCCGATGTCATGCAGCAGTCCAGCTCTTTTGGCCATTGCCACATCCAGCCCCAATTCTCCTGCCATCAAGCCGGCAAGGAGTGAAACTTCCATGGAATGATTCAGAACATTTTGCCCGTAGCTTGTTCTGAACCTGAGTTTTCCCAAAAGCCGGATGATTTCAGGATGCAGTCCGTTCACTCCGGTTTCAAAGGCGGCATTATCCCCTTCCTTACGAATGGTGTTTTCCACTTCCTTCTTTGCCTTCTCGACCATTTCCTCAATGCGAGCCGGATGGATCCTTCCGTCCGTGATCAGTTTCTCAAGAGCCAACCGGGCGATTTCTCTTTTTACCGGATCAAACCCCGACAGAATGACTGCTTCCGGTGTATCATCGATGATGAGATCGATTCCGGTGAGGGTTTCCAATGTACGTATGTTCCTGCCTTCCCTTCCGATGATTCTGCCCTTCATATCGTCATTGGGCAATGGTACAACCGAAACGGTAACTTCCGATGAATGGTCGGCAGCACATTTTTGTATGGCAGTAACAACGATTTCTCTGGCCTTTTGTTCTGCTTCATCTCTTGCTTTTGTTTCCAGATCCTTGATCATGACTGCCATATCATGTCTGACATCATTTTCTACATTACGCAGCAGATAGGCTTTTGCATCCTCTGAAGTCATGCCGGAAACCCTTTCGAGTTCCTCCACCTGTTTTTTCAGAGTGTCGGAGATTTCCTGCTGAATGATTTCAATTTCTTTCTGCTGTCGATTCATTGCTTCTTCCTTGCTTTCCAGTGCTTCAATCTTGCGGTCCATGGATTCCTCTTTTTGCAGGATCCTTTTCTCGTACCGCTGGATCTCATTCCTTCGTTCCCTGATTTCCCTGTCAAGTTCAGTTTTACTCTTGTGGATTTCTTCCTTCGCCTCGATCAAAAATTCTCTTTTTCTTGCTTCTGCCACTTTTTCGCCTTCTGCGACCACCCGTTGGGCTTCCAGCTCGGCACTTCCGATCTTTGATTCAGCGATCCTCTTCCTGCGCTCAACACCTCTACGAAACGATATGATNNATACCAATCATTAAGCCTATGACAATACCTAGTCCTGTTTCCAGATAAAACACCTCCGTTATTAAATTATCAATGTACTCTGAATCATTATTGTAATATTCCAGGCATGGTATGTCAATAGTTCCTTGATGGATCGGATGGTTCCGCCCTCATCTTCATTTCCTGCAACTGAGCTCTGGTCATCAGGATCTGTCGGGGTTTACTGCCTTCATACCCTCCAATCACTCCCCGTTCTTCCATCTGGTCAATGATCCGGGCTGCCCGAGTGTACCCTATCCCGAATTTGCGCTGTAAAAGAGAAGCGGAAGCTCTGCCGGCCTCTACGGAAAACTCAATGGCATCCGGAAGCAGCATATCGGCTGCTCCTGAGGCTTCATCTTCTTCATCTTTGTCCTGAATGGCTTCAATATGCCGGATAATATCATCATTGGCATCCATGGAAGCCTGTTCTTTTACAAAAGAAACCACTTTGGCAATCTCCTCCTCGTCAATTNNATGGAACAGCATATCCCCTTTACCCAGTAGTCTCTCAGCTCCGTTCATATCAAGGATGACCCTGGAATCAACCATAGAAGATACCGCAAAGGCAATCTTTGAAGGTATATTGGCTTTGATCAGCCCGGTGATGACATCGGTTGAAGGGCGCTGGGTAGCTACCACCAGATGAATGCCTGCAGCCCTTGCTTTTTGGGCCAGCCGGCAGATGGAGTCTTCAACTTCCTTTGGTGCCACCATCATCAAATCAGCCAGCTCAT
>DOHE01000127.1:4390-5389 GCA_003535395.1 Clostridiales bacterium
GCTGCTGCTGCTGCTGCCGCTCCTGGGGCTGCGGATATCAGCGCTGCTTCTGTTGCTGCTGCTGACACTGCTGCTTTTCTCTGTTCTTTTGCTGTTTCATCTGCGACCATAAGGTTATAGCTCCGAAGATCCCGAACCCCGTGACGGGCAAATTTCAGATACCTGCCGTCCATTTCGTTACAAGCCCAGGCCAAAGCCCCGGCAGCTTTCTTCGGATTGGTCACAACCGGAACCAACAAATGGGGAATACCATTATAAACCCCCAGTTCCACCACCTTTGGATNNTTGGATCGATAAGCATTAGTTTGAGTTCGTCCGGTCTGGCCCGGTACAAAAGACTGGTAATGATGCTGTTGATGCATACGCTTTTACCTGAACCGGTAGCTCCTGCGATGATCATGTGAGGCATCTGGGCAATATCAGCTACGACGCATTCTCCGGACAGATCCTTTCCCAGCCCGAATGCAATGCGGGACGGGTGCTTGCCAAACGCTTCTGATTCAATGATCTCCCGGATTCGGACAACCAGGGTTTCCCGGTTACTCACTTCGATCCCGATGGCATCCCTTCCCGGTATGGGAGCTTCGATGCGTACATCATAGGAAGCCATATTCAAAGCAATATCATCTGACAGTTTGGTGATTTCGCGGACCCGTGTCCCCGCCCGGGGCTGGAGCTCATACCGTGTGACCGATGGTCCCGGGCTGATCTTGATGACTTTTGCTTCCACATTGAATAGTTTAAGGGTTTCCTCCAAACGGGAGGCACCTTCCATTGCTGCATCTTTGATACTCTTTATGCTTTTTCCTGAATTCGCAGGTAGCTTGAGCAGATCTGCCGGCGGCAGTATATAGTGGGATGATCCCTGTGCGGCTATGGTTTTTTGTACTTTTTGAGAACTTGTAACTTTAATCTTTGCCACGCCCGGCATGGTTTGAACTTCCGACAGGGATTCCTGTACAGGCTTTTTCTGATCCTGGGAAGACAAAGTCCCCTTTA
>DOHE01000122.1 GCA_003535395.1 Clostridiales bacterium
TGGACATATGTGGACCAGAACAACTGGACCTGGGATACCTGGAAAGATGTACTGGTGCAGCTCACCCGGGACTTCAACGGGGACGGGGTCATCGACCAGTGGGGCGTCGCTTCTGAAGATATGGCAGGGGCGCTGATCGCGTCCAACGGAGCCGTGTGTGTAGATGTGACAGGGGAAAAGCCCCGGCTGGCCATGGAGGACCCAAAGGTGCTGCGTGCCCTGACCTTTATGACAGACCTCTATAATGTATACAAAGTTACCATTGAGCAGAATAAACTTTCCGCTGGCAGAGCGTTCTTTGAAATGCCCAAGGGAGACTTGGCGATGTACCCCTATGGCGGTGCTTATGGGGACTGGCTGGTCCAGAACGGAATGAAATGGGAGCAATTGGGTTGGGTTTATATGCCTAAGGGACCGGACACCTCTGATTATGGCCTGCTGCTGGCCGGCGGACCCTCCATGACGGTGGTCTATTCCCTTGCAAAAGATCCGGCAGCTATTGTTCAGGTGATGCAGGACTACATCTGCACCTGGGATTCCGGGGAAAATTTCGGCATCAGCCCCAACACTTTCTACGCTAAGGATATCGACCGGTGGATGCCGCCGGATGCCCGGGCACGGCAGCTGTATTTCGAAGGCGGGCTAAAATCCTTTGCCATCTACCACCTCCATTACAACCTTCACAATTTGGTCCTGAACCCCTACTATACCCAGCTGATCCGGCAGCAGACCACGGTCACCGGCGGAATGGCGGCCATTGTACCGAAACTGCAGGCCCAGATCGATTCCTACAACCCGGTGAAATAACCGGATCATCAGATATCGATCAAAAACAGAGACTGGCTGGCTGGGTGTTTCAGCCAGCCTACCCATTATCCGGGAGGGATTTGTGAAGTGAATGCCAGTCTGCCAGAAATGGATAATATGGATAATAAAAGGCCAAACATCCTGATTGTTATGACAGACCAGCAGCGCTGGGATGTGTGCACTCCGGAGAGCCCGTGCCGAACACCTCACATGGATCGGCTGATTCGCAACGGGCTGCTGTTTGATCGGTGCTTTGTCCCCTCACCCCACTGCTGTCCGTCCCGGGCTTCGTTTATGACGGGGCTTTATCCATCCCAGCATGGTATTTTCAATAATGTTTCCAACCGCTCTGTCCTGGGGATCCCCTTCCCCAACTCCAGCCTGGCCCCCGGCGTGGAGACCTTCGGAGAGAAGATGAAGGCAGCGGGATACCGGATGGTCTATACGGGGAAATGGCATGTGAGTGCCGTGGAGAATCCGGAGGACCGGGGCTGGGAAGAGGCGGGGGCCACCTTCTGCATGAAGGGACTCGACTTAAGGAACGCGGGAAAAATCGATGGATGGTTCAACCGAGGGCATGAGGACAAGGCTTTCGGGTCCCCCCGGGAACCGGGGGAGGTGCTTCGGCCGGGGTGGGGCGTCTACCGGCTGTACGGCAGCTGTCCGGACGGACCGGGGCAGGAGAAAACCATCAGCAATCCCCAGATCCTGGGCGGGTACCGGAAAATCGACATGGACCGGAAAGTCATGGATCATGCGCTGCGGAAGCTGGAGGAGATCAGCGGGCCGGAAGCAGACCCCTGGTGCCTCTATGTGGGATTGATCGGGCCTCATGAACCCCTTATCATCCCGGAGCGCTATGCCCGGATGTACGACCCGGATGCGATCCCGCTGCCTGCGAATTACATGGATCCCATGGGTGACCGGCCGCAGTATTATCAGAAGATGCAGCGCCGGTGGGGTCAGCTGTCCGAGCGGGAGGTCCGGGAAAGCATCGCTTATTATTATGGATATTGTACCTATCTGGATGATTTATTGGGGGAACTGCTGGACCGGTTGGAGCAGAAAGGCGCAATGGATAATACCCTTGTGATCTTCACCTCGGACCACGGAGAAATGCTGGGCAATCACGGCATCTACTGCAAGGGGCCCTGGAGCTTCGACGAGAATTTCGCCGTTCCTCTGGTGATGCACTGGCCCCGGGGGATCCAGCATCCGGGTCGCCGGACGGAGGCGCTCATCTCGCTTATGGACATTGCTCCTACCTTGCTGGAACTCTCCGGAGCGGAGCCGTTTCGACGATGTGCCGGGCGGTCCCTGGTACCGTTTCTTGAAGGGGGAGGGGATCCGGAAGAGTGGCGGGACTGCCTGTATTTTCAGTGCAACGGGACCGAGGTGTACATCACAGAGCGGGTCCTGCGCACGGAGCGGTACAAGCTGATGTACAGCCCCTTCCTGGCGGATGAACTGTACGACCTGAAGACGGATCCCCTGGAAATGCACAACCTCCACGAGGATCCGGCCTGTGCCGGGGTGAAGCAGCAGATGTACCAGCGGATGTGGGAGATGGCGCTTAAGGCGGAGGATCATTATCTGGCCAATGAATATGCCACCATCTCCCTGGCGGAATACGGCCCGTTGTGTGCAGCCGGCAAACAGTCGGTGGCGGACGGTGGCTGATAACGCGATCCGGGAGGAAGGATTGGTGCAAATAACTTACCGGAGGGAATAAGATGACAAGCCAACTGGAAGTATTCCGGGCGACCATGGCTCATGAGTCTCATGAAGAGCAGCTGTTCTATGCGGGGTTCACCCCCGACCTGGCGACCCGGATGAGCCGCCGCCTGGGGGTGCAGCCGGGGGAGATCGGGCCGGCGCTGGGCATGTATCTGCCGGTCTCCGTCCATCCCAAACCCCTGGATCAGCCGGATCATGCGGAGCTGGAACGGCGGTTCGGCCGGTATTATACGGGCATAGACCGACCGGCGGGGTCATACCTGGACGGGAAAGGCGTGCTCCACACCCCGGGGAGCCTGTATCATTTTACTCATTATGTGAGCCCGCTTCGGGATGCAGAGACGCTGCGGGAGATGGAGGCGTACAGGTATTATCCGGGGTATGGGGGGTATGATACGGGCAGCATGCAGGCGGAGGTGGAGAAGGCGCATGCGGCCGGGCGGGTGGCGCAGTGCTATGCGGGGCATTTGTATGAGGATTCCTGGCAGATCCGGGGGTATGAGGCCTTCCTGGCCGACTTGGTGTTGGCTCCGGAAAACTGCGAATACATCCTGGACCGGGTGCTGGAACGAAATCTTCAGCTGGCGGAGGCGGCAGCCCGGGCCGGCGTGGACTTCATCCATACCGGGGATGATGTGGCTAATCAGAATGCGCTCATGTTCGCGCCGGACATCTGGCGGCGGTTCATCAAGAGCCGGTGGGCCCGGGTGTATGAAGCGGCTCGCCGCATCAAGCCGGATATCCAGATCTGGTATCACAGCGACGGCAACATCACAGAGATCATCCCGGAACTCATCGACATTGGGGTGACTATTTTGAATCCGCTGCAGCCGGAATGTGTGGATGTAATGGAGCTCAAGCGAAAATACGGCCGCAGTCTGGTGTTTGACGGCACCATCNNACCCAGACCACCATGCCCTTCGGGAGCCCGGAGGAGGTGCGGCGGGTGGTGGCGGACCGGCGGCAGCAACTGGGATGGGACGGGGCGCTGATCCTGTCGCCAACCCACGTGCTGGAGCCGGAAGTCCCCCTGGATAATATCCTTGCATTCTGTGATGCCTGCCGGGAGGGTTTGGTATGACGCCGGAGCAGGATGCGGCGCGGGAAAAGGCCGGACGGAATCTGGCTCCGGCTCTGGCTTTCGCCCTATTGCTGTCCGTTCTGATGGTGGGGTGCAATCGAGGCCCCGGCTCGGGCAAAGGGAGCCTCTCTCCGGGCGGCAGCCCGGCGGCAGCATCGATGCGGACAGCGACGGCCGTTTCTGGGGATACAGGTGTCGCAAAGGAGGGGACGGAAGTGGTGATCCATGTCAAGGATTTCGGCGCGGTGGGGGATGGGATCCGGGATGACGGTCCGGCCATCACTGCTGCCCTCACCGAGGCGAAAAAAATAGAAAGCCCCCGGCGGGTCGTTTTTGAACAGAAGACCTATAAAATCGGGGACAATCCCTACTCCTGGCACTATTTCCAGATATCCGGGCAATGGGACCTGACCCTGGAAGGGAACGGGGCCACCCTGCTGTTTTCCAGGCAGAGCCTGGCATTTCTGTTCACGGACGGGGGCAACATCACCTGCCGTGGGTTTACGCTGGATGTGTATGAGCCCTTATTCACCCAGGGGGAGGTCGTTGCGAAAAATACTGACGGGACCATGGACGTCCGGATCATGGACGGCTACCCGGATCCGCCGGTGGAAGCGTTCCTGGTCAAAAGCAATTATCCGGCTTACGGGGGCGGCGGGCGGCACATGATCGTGTTCGATGCGGCCACCGGTCGGCGGAACATGAGCATGTCCTCCGACCATCTGTATATCAGCAATATCCGCCAGATCTCGGACCGCATTTTCCGGTTCACGGTCAAGGAAAACTACCTGCCGGCGTTTGCTGGGGTGGCGGTGGGAAACCGGGTGACATATGGTTTCAACGGGGTCACACTGGATCCGGCGGTGGTGGCGGCGAAAAATCAATCTTCCTCTATCTATGCCCAGATCGCCGCCGACCGGGTAGAGAACATCACCCTGGAGGACATTATTATCTATGGTTCTGTGAACGGGGGCATCCGCGTCTCTGACATGCCGGGGGATGTGACCCTGAAGCAGGTCCGGGTGATGCGCAAACCGGGGACGCAGAACCTGCTCTCCACCATCTCGGATGCCCTGCACCTGATGAATATCCGGGGCCGGCTGGTGGTGGACGGATGCTTTGTGGAAGCCCCCGGGGACGACTGTATCAATGTGGGGACCATGGTGGAAAAGATCCTCAGCCAGCCCGCTGCCGGAGGCAGGACGATGACGCTGCAGACCGTGGACAACCGGTATTACTATTACCGTATCCGGGAAGGGGACGAACTTCAGTTTTATGACACGGCATCCAAAAAGGTGCTGGGTACAGCCCGGGTGACCCGGTCCCTGTTCGATTTATCTGCCAGGACCCATCAGGTGGCCCTGGACCGGGAGATCGCCGGACTGGCGCCGGCATCCGCAGAAGTGATGGACCTGGGGCAGATGACTCTGTCCACGGAGATCCGCGGGTGCACCATGAAACCGGTGATGCGCAATGCCATGCTGGTGCGGGCGCAAAATATGACGATTCACGACAATACCCTGGACCTGTCTGCCGGGGGAGTGCTGGGGATCAACTTAAGCTATGCCAGCTTCGGGGATGGAGCCCGGTGCCGGAACATCACCATTGAAAATAATCACATCATCAATCCAACCTCCTGGGGGATCCTGCTTTCCTGCCCGTACCGGGACAGCGTCGGGATCAGCGATACGCGGGATCTGTCCATCCTTGGCAACACCTTCCAGGCGGACCAGGGCAGGGCTATCCAGATCAACGGGCTGGACGGCCTCACCCTGCGGGACAACCGCATCCTCCGGGGCGGGCAGGTCCTGGCGGATCCGTCCGCGTATATCAGCTTGGTGAATGTGACGGGGATGAAGTAGGACAGGAGACCGGGCCTGACCGACGCCAGATATTTTTTAAGTTTATGATTTCAGGAGGGAAAATTTTATGCAGACAGGCAGCGCAAGAAGACCCAATATCATCGTAATGCTGTCCGACGACCAGGGGGCCTGGGCGATGGGATGTGCCGGCAATCCGGAGATCATCACGCCCAATCTGGACCGCATGGCGGCAGCCGGGGTCCGGTTCGAAAACTTTTTCTGTACATCTCCTGTATGCTCCCCGGCCCGCGCCTCCCTGCTGACGGGGCGCATCCCCTCCCAGCACGGGATCCACGACTTTCTCGGGGGCGGGAACATGGGACCGGATGCGGTGGAATACCTGGCTGGCCAGAAGGGGTATACGGATTTTCTGGCAGAAGCCGGGTATGTCTGCGGACTCAGCGGGAAGTGGCACCTGGGGGACAGCCGCAGGCCCCAGAAAGGATTCAGTCACTGGTATGCCCACCAGGGCGGGGGTGGCCCCTACTACAATGCCCCTATGATCCGGGACGGGGAGCCGGTGACGGAAGAGGGGTACCTGACAGAGCGGATCACGGACGATGCCTTGGATTTTCTGGAGACCGTGGCGGGCAGAGGGCAGGACGGGGAGGCAGGCGGCATGCAGGCGGGCGGAAAGCAGCCCTTTTACCTGAGCGTACATTATACCGCACCCCATGCCCCCTGGATCAGCAATCACCCCCGGGAGTTTGTGGAACTGTATGCGGAATGCGCCTTTGCAAGCTGTCCCCAGGAACCGGTCCATCCCTGGAACATCGATCCGGAGCATGGATTCAATCGTTCGCGGGAAAATCTCATGGGGTATTTTGCCTCCATCACAGCCATGGACTTTCATATCGGACGCATCCTGGACAAGGTTGAGGCGCTGGGCATCGGGTCCGAGACACTGCTGGTGTTCCTGAGCGACAACGGGCACAGCTGCGGGCAGCACGGATACTGGGGCAAAGGGAATACCACCTTTCCCCTCAACATGTATGACACTTCTGTGAAAGTGCCCGCGATCTTCTGCTGGCCTGGTGGTTTTCCGGCCGGAAGGGTGAGCCAGGCCATGGTGAGCGGGTATGACTTCATGCCGACCCTCCTGGAAGCGGCCGGCCTGGCCGATCCGGAAGCGGAGAAACTGCCGGGCAGAAGTTTTCTGTCTGTGCTGCAGGGAGAAGCGGAGCAGGTCCGCGGGGAAGTGGTGGTATTTGATGAATACGGGCCGGTGCGGATGATTCGGACCCGGGAGTGGAAGTATGTGCACCGTTATCCTTTCGGGCCGCACGAACTCTATGACCTGGTACAGGATCCCGGAGAGCGGGAAAACCTGATAGGAAGGGGGGATCAGGCAGAGCTGGCCGCCGGGCTGCGGGAACGGCTGGACCGCTGGTTCATCCGGTATGTCGACCCAGCCCTGGATGGGCTCCGGGAGGAGGTCACCGGCAAGGGGCAGCTGTCACCGGCCGGCCTGGCGGGGAGGGGAAAGCCGGCCTACAACGGCCATGTGGACCCCGGGTTTGTGCTGACCTGGCCGCAGAAGCACGGCAAGGCAGGCGAATAGGCGGCGCGAGCCAGCGGATATACGAGCAATGGAGGTATGGGAATGTCAGGCGTGCAAAGAAGAGTGCTCTCATTCAATGACGGTTATGAAGTGGCGCGGGGAAACTGGATCGGCCAGCCGGGAGGGGATTTCCAGGCGGTCATGGTTCCCCATGACTATGCCCGGCTGCAGCCCGGCGGGCGGGAATTCCCGGGCGGGGGTGCCCAGGGCTATGTGGACTGTTTCCATACCATCACTTACCGGAAGCATTTTGTTTATCAGCCAAAGGGCCCGGAGGAACGCTGCTGGATCCTGTTCGACGGGGTATTTCGCAGAAGTTCGGTTTATTTGAATGGTCAGCTGCTGGGGGAGCGCCCGTACGGCTACGTTCCCTTTTATTTCGATATGACCCCGTTCCTGAAGGAGGGGGGCAACCTGCTGGAGGTGCTGGTGGACAATGCCAAACCTCCGGCAGACCGGTGGTATTCCGGCATGGGCATCTACCGGGATGTAAAGCTGATTTGCACCTCGGATGTGCACCTGCGCCTTTACG
This sequence comes from Clostridiales bacterium, assembly GCA_003535395.1. Classification (GTDB taxonomy): domain Bacteria; phylum Bacillota; class Clostridia; order UBA8921; family UBA8921; genus UBA8921. Next base: position 7,581 of record DOHE01000122.1, read on the forward strand.
GCACATACATCACGACACCCCGGATCAGCCCGGAACAGGCCGAGGTGCAGATCCGGTACGAAGTGCTCTGCCACGCGGGACCTGGCGCCGGCGCTGTGGAGATCCGGACGGAGATCCTGGACGGGGGGAATGTTGTGGCCGCCTCTTCGGTGACCGGAGACGGGGACACCCTGGCCGACCGGCTCACCGTGCCTTCGCCAAGCCTGTGGCAGCCGGATTCACCCCATCTGTATACCGCCCGGACCACCCTGCTTTCCGGCGGGGTCGTCAAGGACCGGCTGGAAACCCGCTTTGGCATCCGGGACGTCGTATTTGATACAGACCGGGGGATGTTCCTGAACGGCAGGCCGATCAGGATCAAAGGGGTCAACCTGCACCATGACTGCGGTCTTACCGGATCCGCCTTCCTTAGGGACGCCTGGATCCGCCGGCTGCGGACGCTCAGGGAGATCGGGGTGAATGCCATCCGCTGCAGTCACAATCCCCAGGCGGAAATCTTCTATGACCTGTGTGATGAAATGGGATTCCTGGTCTTTGATGAAGCCTTTGATAAATGGACATGGGAGCACGGCTGGTACAAGGATCATTTTGATGCCTGGTGGAAGGCCGACCTGACGGCCATGCTGGAGCGGGACCGCAACCATCCCTGCGTGATCCTCTGGAGCGTGGGAAATGAACTGGAAAACCAGGGTTCGCCGGAGATGGTGCGGATCCTGGGCATGCTGGCGGACCATGTGAAGGCATTTGAACCCACGCGCCCGGTGACGGTGGCGCTGAATCCGTGTTATCCGGGCTGGGAAAGCGGTCAGGGGCTGCAGCCGATCCTGGACTGGACATACCGGATCTCGCGGAAGGTGGATATATTATCCCTGAATTATCAGGAGCAGTGGTATGAAGAGTTGCGCAAAGCGATCCCGGACCGGCTGATCATCGGGAGTGAGGTCTACCAGTATTATACCGGGGAGGGAGTGTGGTTTGACTGCATGCGGGAAAAGCATCCCTGGTGGTATGTGGAGGAGAATGCGTATGTGATCGGGGCGTTTTACTGGGCGGGGGCGGATTATCTGGGTGAATCCTTCGGGTGGCCGGCCCGGGGCTGGAGCGCGGATCTGCTGGATATCGCCGGCTTCGAACGGCCTTTTGCCAGCCACTCCCGGGCGCTCTGGACGGATAAGCCCATGGCGAAGCTGGCAGTGTTCGATGACAAACAGCCCTATGAGCATATGAATACCTGCTGGAGCTATCCCAAATGTACGGACCACCTGGTGATCGACCGGGAGCCGGGAGAGGTGGTGCGGGCAGGGGTCTATACCAACTGCGAAACCGTCGAACTGATTTCCGGCAAGCGATCCTACGGGGAGCGCGCTGCCGGGGAGGGGAGCGACAGGCTGGTCCGGTTCAACCTGAGATTCCAGCCGAACATGGAAGTCATCCTCATCGGGCGCAATGGCGGGGTGGAAGCGGTGCGGGAAGAGATCCGGCCGTTTGGGCCGCCCCATGCAATTTCTGCGGTGGCGGACAAACAAATCCTGGAGCCGGACCCCCACAGTCTGGCGTTTATCACCGTGCATATCCTGGATGCAGCCGGGAACTGGAACAAAAACGCAGCGACACCGGTCGAAATCTCGCTGTCCGGTCCCCTGGAACTGCTCGGCATGGATAATGGCGATATCCGAAGCCGCCATCCCTACGACACCCAAACCTTAACCACCTGGAAGGGGCGGTGCCTCATCGCGCTGCGGGCCGGGAGCGGCGGGAAGACCGGAAAAGGGACGCTTCGGATCGCAGCGCCGGAGCTTGGCAGCGAATGCGTGCTGGAATTTGAGGCGGTTGCGAATACATAGCAGCTGCATGAACAGGGCCTTAGCCCTTTCTCCTGTAACTATACTTTATGTTTTTATGTCAAGAAAAGTATTAGAAATTGATACTTTTCTTGACATAACTATATGGCTGCGGTAACATAATAGAAAAAAAGAGAGACAGGAGATGCAGTTTCGTGCGCAGAAAGATCGAAAACCGGCTTGCCGCATGGAAGGGAAAAGAAGACGGGGAACGGATGCCACTGCTGCTGTATGGCGCAAGGCAGGTCGGCAAGACGTACATCCTGAAGGAATTTGGTGAGCGGTATTTCCAGAACATGGTCTATGTCAACCTGGAAACAAACCCGGCTGTCGCTGACTATTTTTCAGGCGATATTTCTCCGGCAAGACTGTTTCGTTTTCTGGAAACGGTTGCGCATGAGGAGATCCTGCCCGGGAAAACCCTGGTGGTGCTCGATGAAGTGCAGTGTTGCGAACGCGCGCTGACCTCTTTGAAATATATTGCGGAACAGGCTCCGCAGATCCATGTGGCAGCCGCCGGAAGCCTGCTTGGTGTAGCGGTCCGGCGGGAGCAATACGCATTCCCTGTCGGCAGGGTGGAAAGTATGACGCTTTATCCCCTGGATTTCGAGGAGTTTCTGTGGGCAGTGAACGAGGAGAGGCTGGCTGCTGAGATCAGAAGATGCTTTGGCGGGATGGAACCGATGCCGGAAGCGCTGCATCAGCGGGCCATCGAGCTTTATAGATATTATCTGATCGTCGGGGGTATGCCAGCCAGTGCGAATAAATTTGTTGAAACGGGAAAGCTGATCCACTCTTCGGATATGCAGCATGAAATCATGAACAATTATGTGGCGGATATGGCCAAATATACGACCCCTTCAGACACGGTGAAGATCCGGGCCTGCTTCAATTCCATCCCGGCTCAGCTGGCAAAGGAAAATACCAAATTCCAGTATAAAGTTGTGCAGAAAGGGGGCAGTGCTTCTCTGTTTGGGGTTTCCATCGACTGGCTGGAACAGTCCGGCATTGTTTTCAAAGCGCTGAAGGTCGACCATGGTAAAGTCCCGGTTGCAGTCTATGCGGATCTTTCCTCTTTCAAGCTGTATATGGTGGATGCAGGGATGCTGGTCACGAAAGCCGGGATGCCGCAGCAGACGGTTTTGACGGGAGCAGAGAGCCCGTTTATGGGAGCTGTGACGGAGAACTATGTTGCACAGGCGCTTGCGTCCAATGGATATCCCCTGTATTACTGGAGGAGCGAAGATACCGCCGAGGTGGATTTTGTTCTCCAGATCCATGGGGAAATCGTCCCCGTTGAAGTCAAGCGAGGAGAACATACACGGTCAAGAAGCCTGGATGTATTCAGGAAAAAATACCAACCGGCATATGCCATCCGATTTTCAGAAAAGAATTTCGGCAGGGCAGGCGATTTGCTGCTGCTGCCTTTGTATGCGGCATTTTGCATAGGATAATAGAGGAGCTCCCCATGGTAGAATGTTCCAGCTGGGATATCTGCCTGACCCGGGCGGTCTCTGATCACTTTTTCAGCTTTTTGGGGATCATTACTGTATAATGGGTCCCCGCAACAAACAGCCCCATGATGGCGACATAGTCAAACGGTGTGTTGCCGTTTTCATTTGCGTCTCCGCTCGTATCTTCCCCGCTCGTATCTCCCACTGCCTTCTCTGCTGCCTTGGCAGCCAGGTAGTCTTCCCGGCTCTGGGCAACACGGCTATCGCCGGTGTTGCTGCCGGATGCGGCGCTGCCGCCGGCGCTGCTGCCGGAACTGCTGGAAGATGCATACTTGCTGTTGTATTCCGCCACCGCGGCATTCTTATACCGCGGTCCCTTGCTGCACCGGAGCGCGGTCAGCGGGCAGTGCCGGCTGCAGCCGGGACAGGTGAGGCGGCTTAAATATTCCTGGAGGGTTGGGATGGAACTGGTGGCCAGGTTGACCGCCGTCAGCCGGACAGTCTGATCGGAGCGCATGTCCTTGACGACAGCGGAGGCTACACTGAGCTCACCGTTTTGATTATCCGGAAGGAAGGGGGCGGTCAGGTTGGACAGGGTGTCAGTGCCGGCCATGGACCGGATCCCGGCCAGGACGATGACCAGGGACAGCGCCTGGGCAAAACCTGTCCGAACTCTGCTGAAATTGCTCATTTTCAGGAGCTTCCTGAAGAAATTCATGATGGACTGCCAGTGCAGACCGATATGCACCGAAAGCAGGATGAGCGCTGTATAAGAGGCAAAATGGTGCCATTCGGACCAAAAGGTGAGGTTTTTTGTCTGGATCCAGGGATCCAGCGTGATAGAAATCTTGATCCCGCTCACCACGATGAAGGTGACCAGCAGGAGCAGCCCCGCATCCAGACCGTACATGAACCGGGTCCTGGCTGATGCCTTTCCGGAAATGAGGTTTTGGGTCACCCCTTTGATCCATTTCCAGTTCCAGGCCTTGTGGATCAGAAACAGGATGAACACCCCGAGGCCCAGCAGTTCGTGAAGCAGCACACCGGTGAACAGGATCTTCATCAGCGCTATCATGATCGTCGTCATGATCACATCCAGGATCATTTTCTTTTTCATTATCCGGAACCCCTTCCGCAGAAAACATATGATCTGAAGAAATCATAACAGCAGATAATGAATCCTGCATGTACATTATCTGATGATTGTGTGAATAATTAGCTGATCCCATATCTGATAATTATGTGAATAAATAGCAGATCCCATCTGTTCTTGACACAGATCCGGAAACAGTCCCCGCCAGTTCCCCCCGGTAATATCGCCCTCCGGATATCGCCCTCCGGAAACTTGCCATCCCCCGGTCAAAATGATAAAATTTTTACGTGAGCAAAACCGCCGCTGCTGTATAAACCACGAAACATCACCAGAAGGGACGGAGAAGACACAGCCCATGTTCAGAGAAAAGGTCCTGTCTGCACAGCCGGGGATCCTGACCTACGGGATCACCCCCCCGAAAAAGGATAATACACCTGAAAAAATCGCCGGGATCACCCAAAGACACATCGAGCGCATCCGCAGCCTCCCCATCGATGCCCTCATTGTGTATGACATCCAGAATGAGGCAGAGCGCAACGGCAGCGAACGCCCCTTCCCCTTTCTGCCGACGCTGGATGCGGATGTGTATGTGAATCATTATCTGGGGGAACTGAAGATCCCGAAGATCATTTACCGCTGTGTCGGAAAGTATAGCCGGGAGGAATTCACCTCCTGGCTGGGATCTGCCAGGGAAAGCGATAATGCATCTGTTTTCGTGGGAGCCGCTGCATCCGGACAAAAAGTGCGGTTGAAACTCAGCGAGGCCTATGGCCTGTACCAGCAGATCCACCCGAATCTGCTCCTGGGCGGGGTGGCCATCCCGGAACGGCATATTCGCAGGACGGATGAGCATGCGCGGATCAGGGAAAAAATGGAAAAGGGATGCCGGTTTTTCGTATCCCAGGCGGTCTATGATGTGGCCGCATCGAAAAATTTTCTTTCAGATTTTTATTATCATTGCAAAGAGAGCGGCATCGGATTGGTGCCAGTGATTTTCACCCTGACTCCCTGCGGTTCCGCCAGAACCATCGAATTCATGAAATGGCTTGGCATCAGCATCCCCAAATGGCTGGAAAATGACCTGGTGAACGCGGAGGACATCCTTGGCGAGTCCATGGATTTTCTGATGGAGATCGCTGCCGACCTGACAGCGTTCGCCCGGGGAAAGGGCATCCCTGTGGGATTCAACATCGAAAGCCTGTCCATCCGGAAGGCTGAGATCGATGCCTCCGTCCAGCTGGCACTGGATATCAAAAAAATGCTGCAGCCCGGATAATACAATACACGGAATATGCAATACGGTCATTCCGTCAAGCACGGGGCGACGATCTCATTCAAAATGATGCCGGAGTTCGAGTCTGTGATCCTACGCTCGTTCCTGCCCTGTTCAGGGAGGGAGGGTACCTGCCCGGATGTGACCATGGTGTCCCGCCGGATATCTCCTGGCAGGATCGACAGGGAGGATTTCAAAGGAGGAGAAAAAGATGCGTTTTGGAGTTTGTGCCGGGCCCAACATGCTGGATCAGGCGGCGGAAGCAGGATTTGACTATATTGAACTGGCAGCGGCGCCCATCGCAGGAATGGAGAAAGAGGTTTATCAGGAACTGGTGCGGAAGATGGCCGGTTCGCCTATCAAAGCAGAAGCCTTCAATATTTTTCTGCCGGGCACAATGAAAATCATCGGACCGGAAGCGTCGCTGGAAACCCTGGAGGCTTATTTGTACAAAGCCCTTCCCCGACTGCGGGAACTGGGGGGAAAAGTCATCGTATTCGGCAGCGGTCTGACACGCCGGATCCCTGCGGAATGGCCGCCAGAATCAGCCCGGTCCCAGTTTGCCCAGGCGCTGCAGATATGCGGGGATGCGGCGGGGAAAGCAGGGATGACCATTGCCCTGGAACCCCTGAACCACAAGGATGTGGATCTGATCATAAATGCAGCCCAGGGGCTGGATCTGGTCAGGGAACTGGCCCATCCCCATGTCCGCTTGCTGGTGGATACCTTCCATATGTATGTGGAAAGTGAGGATTACAGTGTATTATCTGGGATGGCGGGGTGGCTGGCCCATGTCCATATCGCCCGGGGAGAAGGCCGGAAATACCCAGCGGACCCGAGCGAGGATCGGTACGGAGAGTTTTTCGATGCCCTGCAAGACATCGGATACCAGGGCCGAATCAGCATCGAAGCCAGCTGCACGGATTTCAGAACAGATGCGCCGATCGCACTGCAGATCCTGAGGTCAACCGGATAGCGCTGACCTCTGGGATTTCAGGGAGATCCTCGTGATGAAATGATGCCAAATACGGAAGTAAAGTATCGCCAAACCCGGAAGTAAAGTATTGCCAAACCCGGAAGTAAAGTATCGCCAAACCCGGAAGTAAA
>DOHE01000307.1 GCA_003535395.1 Clostridiales bacterium
ACGGGCGGCTGGACCTGGCGCAGGCGGAGGCAGTCATGGACATGATCTCCGCCAGGACAGCAGAGGCGGGAAAAAATGCGCTGCGCCAGCTGGAAGGGGTATTATCCGGGCAGGTGGGGGAGATCCGCCGGGAGCTTTTAGGCATGCTGGCACGGATGGAAGTGCATTTTGATTATCCGGAACATGACGATGAAAATCTGACTATCGGTGAAATCAGCCAGCTGCTTGAGAAAACGATGGAAAAACTGAACCGGCTGCTCAAAGGATTTGACCGGGGGCGAATGTTGCGCGAAGGAATGACGGTGGTAATCGCCGGGCCGCCCAATGCGGGCAAGAGCTCGCTTTTGAACCGGCTGGCGGGACGTTACCGGGCCATCGTGACAGAATTGCCGGGGACGACAAGAGACATCATAGAAGAGTATGTGGATATAAAAGGGATCCCAGTGCGGCTGGTGGACACGGCCGGTCTGCGGGAGACGGGGGACCCGGTGGAACAGCAGGGAATTGCGCTGGCGGCGGAAGAGATCCGGCGTGCGGACAGGGTGGCTTATATAGTGGATGCTTCCGGGCCGGATTTTGGCCTTCCGGGCGGATTGGAAGGTCTTGAGAGGATCCTTGGGGAAGGGGCACCGGCATCCGGAATGATACTGGTGATCAACAAGGCCGACCTGTCCCGGGAAGCTATCCTGTCCNNCCGGGAAGCTATCCTGTCCCGGGAAGCTATCCTGTCCCGGGAACCCGACCTGGCGTCGGCGGCTGCCCGGCTGCTTGAAAGCCGGGGATTGCCGCCGCTCCCCGTGCTGGAAATTTCGGCTCTCACCGGCCAGGGAGTGGAAGAACTGGTGAATGCGCTGGTATCTTCAGACAATGGAGATGAGGGACTGGAAGACCGGGAGGATGTATTCATGACGAACCTCAGGCACAAGGAATGCGTGGATCACGCGGCGTTGGCAGTAACAAGCGCCCGCCGTGCGCTATGGCTGGGGCTGACGCTGGACTGTGCCGCTGCGGATGTGCGGGATGCGCTGGAGGCACTGGGCCGCATCACCGGGGAATCGGTGGGGGAAGGACTGCAGCAGGAGATTTTCCAGCGGTTCTGCATCGGAAAGTGACCGGGAGGAGAAGGATGGGATATGATGCCGGCAGTTATGATATCGCGGTAGTGGGAGCGGGACATGCCGGGTGTGAAGCGGCGCTGGCCGCAGCACGCCTGGGTCTTCGCACCCTCCTTTTTGCCATCAATCTGGACAGCATTGCCAATATGCCCTGCAATCCCAGTATCGGGGGAACGGCCAAAAGCCAGCTGGTCCGGGAAGTGGACGCCCTGGGAGGGGAAATGGGCCGGGCAGCGGACCATACCACTCTTCTTTCCGGCATATTGAACGCGTCCAAGGGACCGGCGGTGTATTCTCTGCGGGCACAGACAGACCGGCGCAGATATCAGATGTATATGAAAAAGCTGCTGGAGGACCAGCCGAACCTGTTCATTCGCCAGGCGGAAGTCACGGAGATCCTGTTTGAGCAGGAAGGGCTGGCCCGGCCGGAGGCAAAGTGCCGGGCAACAGGGGTGAAAACTCTCACCGGGGCTGTTTTTCAGGCGAAAGCTGTAGTGCTGGCCACGGGAACGTATCTGAAAGGAAAGATCATTATCGGGGATGTGAGCTATTCCGGAGGGCCCGACGGGCTTTTTCCCGCTTCATCCCTTTCCGCCTGCCTGAAGAATGCAGGCATCCGGCTGATGCGGTTTAAAACCGGTACTCCGGCGCGGATCAAGCGGGACAGCATCGATTTCGCGCAGATGACGGAACAACCGGGAGATGCAAGGCCTATGCCCTTTTCCTTCGATAACGAATACGATCCGGAATGGAAGCCGGAGCAGGAGCAGCTGCACATGTGCTGGCTGACCTGTACCAATGAGCGGACCCATGGTATTATCCGGGAAAATCTTCATCGGTCTCCTTTGTTCAGCGGTACGATCGAAGGCCGGGGGCCCCGGTATTGTCCTTCTATCGAGGACAAAGTGGTCCGTTTCGCCGACAAGGAGAGGCACCAGGTGTTCGTGGAGCCCATGGGCCGGGACACTGGGGAAATGTACCTGCAGGGCATGTCCAGCAGTCTGCCGGAGGATGTGCAGGTAAAAATGGTGCAGAGTCTGGCGGGACTTTCCCATGCGTTTATCATGCGGCCGGCGTATGCGATCGAATATGACTGCATCGACCCGCTGCAGCTCACGCCAGCCCTTGAATTCAAAGAAATCGAAGGCCTGTTTTCGGCAGGCCAGTTAAACGGCAGCTCAGGGTACGAGGAGGCGGCGGCGCAGGGCCTCATGGCCGGGATCAACGCGGCGCAGCGGGTGTTGGGCAAACCCCCGGTGGTTCTTTCCCGGGCGGAGGCATATATCGGCGTACTCATCGACGATCTGGTGACAAAGGGCACGGAGGAGCCCTACCGCATGATGACCTCCCGGGCGGAATACCGGCTCTTGCTGCGCCAGGATAATGCAGACCTTCGCCTCACCCCCCTGGGATACCGCATCGGTCTGATCACCGAATCACGCTGCCGGATCTTCAACGCCCGGAAAGACCGGATCATGAACGAGATCCAACGGCTGAAAGAAAAGGGGATCCCGCCGTCCCAGGAGGTGAACGCCTTTCTGGACCGCCAGGGCAGCGCCCGAATCACTACCGGTACGCGTCTGGCAGACCTGCTGCGCAGGCCGGAGCTTTGTTACGGCGCCCTGGCCGAAATCGATGCAGACAGGCCCAGGCTGGATCGATTTGAAGCGCGGGAAGCGGAGATCTCCATTAAATACGAAGGGTATATCCGACGGGAACTGGAGAAAGTGGACCAGATGAAAAAACTGGAAGGAAAGCGGATCCCCGCGGATATGGACTATGAAGGAGTGCGGGGGCTCAGAAAGGAAGCGGCTGTAAAACTCAGCCAAATCCGGCCTCTTTCCCTGGGCCAGGCTTCCCGGATCTCGGGAGTTTCCCCGGCGGATATCAGTCTGCTGATGGTATATCTGGAGCTGCGCAGAACGGAAGCGGCCAGGACGGATCGGGAAAGGTGAACTCATGGAGAATGCAGCATGGCATCTGCTGTTTCAGGGAGCCCGGGACGCCGGGATCACCCTGGAACTTGAAAAACGGAACCTGTACGAAAAATATGGAGAAATGCTGATGGACTGGAATCAGCGCATGAATCTGACGGCCATTGAAGACATGGAGAGTATCGCTGTCAAGCATTTTCTGGATTCCATTGCGGTGCTGCCCCGCATCCCGGAAATCCAAAGACCAGGGATACGACTGGTGGACGTAGGCACCGGTGCCGGGTTTCCCGGCGTTCCCTTCAAGATCCAGCAACCGCAGCTTTATGTGCTGCTGCTCGATTCCCTGGCCAAGCGCATTGGTTTTCTCAATGCCCTGCTTAAGGAACTGGACGTAAGGGAAGGAATCCAGACCCGGCACGATCGGGCGGAGGATGCCGCCCGGGACCCTGTTTGCCGGGAATGTTTTGACATCGCGATTGCCCGGGCTGTCGCCGGTCTGCCGGTGCTGGCGGAGTACTGTCTGCCTTTTGTGCGGGTGGGGGGGCTGTTTGCTGCGATGAAGGGACCGGATGCCGGAGCGGAGGTTCATCTGGCATTATCCGCGCTGAAAGAACTCGGGGCGGAGGTGGAGCGGGTGGACTCCTATTATATCGACAAAAATCTTGGAAGAAGCCTGGTATTGATCAGAAAAAAACGACATACTCCGGCATATTATCCAAGAAAAGCGGGAATTCCTGCCAGAAAGCCACTATAAATCCAGATTTTGGAACTAATTTTTGTCAAACGGTCCCGTTGTACGCCGACGGGTTTTTTTGACAGCTGTCCTTTCTTTGTAGAATAATCCTGTAAGGAAAGTCAATTACAAAGGAAGGAAGGGAAACTACTATGGAAAACCTGTTGCGGCAAACGTCAACAGCCGAAGAGATCCGGAACGAAACCCGTAATATCGTGTATTTGGATATTGAGCATGTCAAACCCAACCCGGCTCAGCCCAGGAGAACATTTTCCAGGCAGGCGTTGGAGGACCTCTGTGAATCCGTAAAACATTACGGGATCCTGCAGCCGGTGCATGTGCGGATGATCACCAATTTAAGCTACGAGCTGG
>DOHE01000031.1 GCA_003535395.1 Clostridiales bacterium
GATCTGGGAAATGATGGCAAAAAGAAGCACGCTCATGGTAGTGACTTTAACACCGCCAGCCGTGGAACCCGAACCGCCACCTATAAACATAAGAAAAACGGTGATGATCTTGGATAATACATTCATGTTCGTCTGATCGATCGTATTAAAACCGGCAGTACGGGATGTGACAGACTGGAAAAAGGAAGAATGGAGTTTTCCGGCCAAGGAAAGGTCCGCCATGGTGGCAGGATTGTCTTGCTCCACGGCCAGGAACAGCAGTGTACCCGTGACCAGCAGCAGGCAGGTAAAAATCAGCATCACCCGGCTGTGGTAACTAAGTCTTTTTTCTTTGCGGAGATTGAGGAGATCCTGCCAGATAATGTATCCCAAGCCGCCCAGAATGATCAGAAACGCAATGGTGAGGGTCACCAGCGGGTCGCTTATGTACCCGGTAAGGCTGGCGAATGGGTTCGCGGGAGTTCCCAGAATGTCAAAGCCGGCATTGCAAAAGGCGCTGACCGCATGAAAGATGCTTACGAAGATGCCCCGCGGGCCAAATTCGGGAATGAAACGGATACTAAGCATCAGAGCTCCGACAAGCTCAATGACAAACATCAAACCTACTACTTTTTTCCATACCTTCAGAATGTCGCCGAATGAAAAATGATTCAGGGACTCCTGGATCATGAGCATTTCTTTCAGTTTGACTTTGCGCCCCATCAGAGAAATAAAAAACACGGATAGGGTCACGATCCCAAGCCCTCCGGTTTGTATCAGCAACAGGATCACCACCTGCCCGAAAATGGACCAGTGCGTGGCGGTATCCACCAGCACCAGTCCTGTCACGCAGGAAGCAGAGGTGGCCGTAAACAGGGAAGTCAGCCAGCCGGCGCTGATGCCGGACCGGGAAGCAACAGGCAGGTTCAGTAACAGGGTACCTGTGACGATCAGCAATGTAAACGCAAGCACGATGACGCGAAGCGGTGTCAGGGCTTTACGTATGGATCTTTGCATATTGGGAGTACATCTCCTTCTGATGTAGCATTATACCACAACTGGAATTCAATTCATTGTAAAACAATAACAAAATTTCCGAATAATTATGGAGGATTTGATGGATATTATACAGAAAGCGGCCGATATCCGCAAATCGCGAAAGGCAGGGGACAGGATGTTTTGCAGAACCTGTAAGAATTTTGATCCGTCTAGAAACAAAAAATCGGTTGTGGATGGGAATTCCGGATTTTCAATGGAAGCATCGGATGAATTTGCCTCATTATCCGGGGATGAAGGATTTATGTCAGGAACCTGTTCCATTGCAGGGAATGCATGCAGGGAGACGGATCGATGCAGCTGTGGAGGGTATGTCCGGAGAAAGCCCCGCAGCGAATCGGGAACAAGCTGGCAGGAAACAAGCTGACTGCAGGCGGATCAGGAACAAATGAAAGGGAAAGCTTTCGCTTCCCCTTTCATTACTTGCTGCATTTCTCACCGGATCAACGAATACGCTTGCTGTTATTTGCCGGTATACTGCTGGAATACCTTCCGGACGATGTTTCCACCGATACGGCCTGCGTCCCTGGCTGAAATGTCACCGTTGTAACCCTGCTTCAGTGTAACACCCAGCTGGTTGGCGACTTCGTATTTCATGTTGTCAAAATAGGTCTTGGAATAATTCAAATCCATGTTTTCCACCTCCTGCGATTATTCTTTGCAACGTTGGACAGTTTATGAGTTGTAATTTTTGGCTTCCAAAAAGTTTCCGCAAGCGAATAAAAATTGAAAGCGGTCATAAATTTTAAAACGGGACAGTGATCCCTGGTAACGGGGAGGCCGGCACAATGAGTCAACCGTTCAGCTCAGTCGGACGGAAAGTCATTTCCGCTTTGATCATGCTTCTTTTACTGACAGTGGTACGCCCTGCCGCTGCTCTCCAAATCATGGAGTCCCAGGCTGCGATCCTGGTGGAACGCAGCACCGGCAGGGTGCTCTACGAAAAAAATGCAGATGTAAAAATGAGTATCGCCAGTACAACAAAAATCATGACAGCAGTGGTCGTGCTTGAAAGAGGGACATTATCCGACAGCGTTACAATAAGCGCCAGGGCTTCTCAGGTCTGGGGTTCGGAGATCAAGCTCAAAGCCGGGGAAAAACTTCCTCTGGAAGAGCTTCTGTACGGACTGCTGCTGGAGTCCGGCAATGACGCAGCCATCGCGCTTGCAGAACATATCGGGGGTTCGGTGGAGGCCTTTGTGGAGCTCATGAACGACAAAGCCGCTGAAATCGGTGCCGCAGATACCCATTTTGCCAATCCGCATGGCCTGGATGCACTGGAGCATTACTCCACTGCCCGGGATATGGCACTTATCGCCCGGTATGCGCTCAACGATTCTGTTTTTGCCAGAATCGTATCCACGAGGGAAAAGCATATCACCGGAGGCAGGTATCTGGGGAACACCAATGAACTGCTAAGCACCCTTGCGGGAGCAGACGGCATCAAGACCGGATATACCTCCGGCGCAGGGCGCTGCCTGGTGGCTTCAGCGACAAGAAACGGTCTTGGACTCATTACCGTCGTACTAAACAGCCCGACCCGGGAGAAAAGGGCACTGGGCAGCAAAAAAATGCTGGAGTGGGGTTTTCAAAATTATCAGATACATACCCTGGCTGAGGATGGGGAGGAAGTGGTGCGGATCAAAGTTAAAAAAGGGCAGATCCCGGAAATCCCCCTGATCACATCGGGAAGTCTTCGCTATCCTTTGACGGAATATGAGTATACATACATCCAGTCTGAACAGCATGTCCCCGAACAGATCATCCCCCCGGTCCGGCCAGGTCAGACCGTGGGAAAACTGACATATCAGGTGGACGGGAAGGTAATTGCAGAAATTGATCTGATTTCCCCTGTCGGGGTCCAACCTAAAAACTACAGAGATTTTTTTACTCAAGTACTTGCGTTCATAACAAAGATATTGTAAAATTAATCCAAAGAAACCAAAAAATTCAAAAGGCAAGCCAAATGAATCACGCTGCAGCCCTAAATTTTGATAATAAAACAAGCCCTCCAATCCGCCATCCATATGATCGGCAGCGGCCTGCCGGCGGCCGGCACAACCGGGGAAGTATGGTGGCGGAAGCTGCACTGGTTCTTCCGATTGTTATGATTTTAATGCTGCTTTTTATATCCGGGACGATCCGGGCTGCACAAAAAGCGGCTTTGTTTGCATGTGTTTCCCTCAATGTTCATGACAGCATTGGTTCCGGGCCTATTGTACCGGATTGGGCGGATTTTGTGCTGTCTGTATCTGAAGACAATCAGAAAACTGAGATGACCCGGAAGGCCAGCGCTTCATGCACAGCCTTGACCCGTTTTCCAGGTGGGGAAAGACTGCACAGCCAGCTGGCAGTGACAACCTATGATCCGGTCCGGTTTACCCGGGATCTGGAATCCGGGATCAAAATTACAGCGGATGTTTTTCGGTTTTTCAGACAACTGCCCGGAGGAGAAAAATGAGACAGCACACCGGTTTTTTACATCAGAGGGAAGGTACGGCCACCCTGTTGGCGGTCGTCATGCTTTTAGCCATAATAACCTCTGTATTCCTGGCAGGGGATGCATGGGGATATGCCAGCGCCGGGGAACTGCTGGCGAACGGGATAAACGCGGGGATGCGCTCCGTTATGGCCGGTTTTGATACTGCATTTATGTCTGATTATGATTTATATGCCCGGTATGCACCAGGGGGGGCAACCGAAATGGGGCAGGTATTTCGCAAATATTTGGCAGCCAACCTGAAAACAGCCGGACTTGTATCCGGATCGATGAAAAAAATGGATATCCAGCATGCTGAAATGCAACAGATTTACGATCTTTCCATGATCTCCGTCTTTCGGGAACAGGCAAAAGAAGCAGGCAGCCGGTATACCTGGATCCTTCTTGAACAGGAGGCATTCCGCATGCTGAAGGTCCTTGCAGAAAAATTTGGGGAACAGGGTAGCGCAGATGTTTCTGCGGAACTTAACGGAACTTTGTCCCGGGGATTTCCTTTTGGGGCACTGCTTCAGGAGCTGGATGCAGAATTGCTCCTGGATTTTTTCAAAAAGCTGGCAACGGATATGGGGGAACTGACACGCCGTATCCCAGGGAAATGGCTTTCTCAGCCATCGGAGCAGGAACCGGTGTCTGATGAAGAGGCAAATCAGGTGCTTCTTGCATTTCCGGAATCTGTTTTTGTCAAGGGATTGGGAACAGATGGATTTCTAAACGGAGTACAGCAGCTTTTGGAAAATGGCTTGGACAAGCTATCCCTTACCGCATATGCGCTGGAGAATCTAAGTTATTTCGGGAGTGGCGAACGGGTCGGCCGGTATTTCAGCCAAGGGCAGGTTGAGTACCTCCTCTGCGGAGAGAGGATGCAGCTGACCAACCTGGTCAAGGTGGCGGCCGAAATCCTTTATATCCGGTTTCTGCTGGACACTCTCGCTTTTTTTATCCGGAACGGGGATCCTATTCTGCATATTCGTGTCCTCTCCAGCTCAGTCTACTTTTTCGCCCAGCGCGGTCAGTTCATCCACCGCTACCCACCAATCAGGATGCCAGAATAGCGCCTGCTTGAAGCTGTCAATTGCCTGGTCGCGTAAACCCAGTTTGACCTCTGCCCGACCTTTCCAGACCCAGGTCTCTGGGATGGCGTCTTCGGGCGTTTTATCGAGGGTTTGCTTGGTCAGGGTATACAGATCCTGGTAGCGCTGCAAATAGTAATAGGCATAATATGGACCGGTCTGATACCAGAGCATGCGCCACGGGCGTTCTTCTTCCTTGAGAGTCGCGTAAATGCGGAAAGCCTGATCATACGACTCTCCCGCGCATAGGTAATCGTTCAGTTCCACGCAGATCGAACCGCGGCTGTACCAGATAAAGAATTGATCCAATCCCTCGCGTTCATAAAGCTGGCTGCTGACCAGGTCGAGCGTGTATTCTTTATTGTATTGGGCATCCATCTGAGCGCCCAGGATGTCATAGACCTCCTGCTGGCGTTCATAAGGGAAGAT
>DOHE01000242.1:0-16165 GCA_003535395.1 Clostridiales bacterium
CAGCAGGGGCATCAGGTATTCGAACATGGTGCCGCTCCAGGATGCGAGGCCTTTGCGCCGGCCTTTGCGCACCAGCGTGCGGCTGAGGCGCAGCCAGGCTTTCCGGGGAATATCCCCCCGGGCGACTGCCAGGAACAGCACCTGTCGGGCTTCCGAGGCCAGCAGATCGTAATAGGAAGGGTCAGGCCGGTTTTCATCTGCCAGGTAGCCGATGGCCATGAGCTGTTTTTTGGTATCGTAGAAATGCTTGAAACTGCAGGCCTCCACAAGGCGCATCAGTCGCGCTGCCAGGTCTTCGCCCGCGGCTTCGAGTTGCCCGGATTCTCCGGGATCCTGACGAGTCCATTCTCTTACCCCCTTCGCCGCCACAAGCGCGTAGCACAGGAAGTTGCCGCTGTCCACTGACGAAACGTACCGGGGCCGAAGGGTGCGCAGGCTGCGGGTGTCATACCAGTTGTAAAGGTGTCCGTTCCATTTCTCCATCCGCTCCACGCTCTCCAGCGTGCGGGAAAGGCGCTGCACAAGTTCCTCCGTGCCGATGAATCCAAAATCGCGTGCGCACAGCGAGGCGACCATTTCCAGGCCGATGTTGGTGGGGGAGGTGCGGGATGCGAGGCCTTTGTACGGATCTTCCTGCAGGTTGTCCGGCGGCAGGAAATGGTGTTCCGGATTGGAAAATGCAGCGAAATAATGCCAGATGTCTCTGGCCAGATCTGTGAGATACTGTGTGTGCTCTGCAGCGGGTTCACCGGACCTGCCCGCCGAAGGCAGGCTGATGTACCAGGCTGCAACGGGAGAGGCAAGCCAGATCAGGCCCAACAGCAGAGCAGCGGCAAAACCGGAGGGCTTGAAGACAGCTGTCAGCAGGATGAGCCCCGCACCGGCGGGATATGCCCCCACCATAAACCGCACGTACCCCAAAAGAGTGTTTTTGGCCGCATTTTCCGCGTCGGAAGCCGTCACCCATTCCAGCATCCGCTTCCTGGAAACCAGCAGCCTCCAAACGGTCACATAAACAGCGGTCATGGCAACTCCAGCCTGGTGGCCCAGGAGCACCAGCTGCAAAACCAGTCTGGATAATGCTGCTCTTATTCCAAAAACCGCCGGTATCCGAAATTTTGCCTGGCGCAGCAGATTGCCGGACACAACGCTCTCAACCAGCCCCATCACGGTCGGAAAGGCCAGCGTCAGCAGCGTCAGGCCCAGCCACATCCAGTTGCTTCCCGCAAACAGGGTAAAGGAGGCAAATACCAGGTTGGAAAATGCCGGCATGAGAAGGCTCCTGCGAAGGTTGTCCAGGATTTTCCATCTGGACAGGCCGGAAAGGGGATTAGGCACCCGGGTGCCATCCCGGAGCCGGATGAAAGGAAACAGGTAGGGAAGCAGCTGCCAGTCTCCCCGGATCCACCGGTGCTGGCGCAACATGTGGGAGCTGTACTTCGAGGGCGTGGCATCCACCAGGTGTACATCCGTCACCAGCCCGGCCCGCAGAAAGGAGCCTTCTATAAGATCGTGGCTCAGGATCCGGCCCTCGGGGAATGTATCTTTCAGGATTTCCTGGAACAATTCCAGCCGGTACAGTCCTTTCCCGTTGAAAATGCCTTCCCCGAATACATCCTGATACACATCCGATACGGCCGCAGAGTACGGATCGAAGCCGAAATCTCCGCCAAAAAGCGCCGCAAATCCTGAAACTGAAGCGCTCTCCAGGTCCACCATCACCCTCGGTTGAAAAATGCCGTATCCTTGCACCACCCGGCGCCCGTCCGGGCTTTTCACCGCGGCATTTAACGGATGTTCCGCGGTTCCTGCCAGCATCAGCGCTGATTCCATGGTCAGGCGGGTATCCGCATCCAGAGTGAGAACATATTTGATATAGGGCAATTCTGATATTGATACGCTTAAGGCCTCCCAGGTGCCGTCATCCCGGCCCAGCAGGGCCTCGTTGAAGGCAAGCACTGCGCCCCGCTTGCGCTCCAAACCCATCCAGCGCCCTTCTCCGGGGCAATACTGGCGGCGCCGGTGGCAGTAAAAGAACAGGGGATGATCCGGGCTGTATTTTTCGTTGAGTTCCGCTACTGCTTCCAGTGCAGCATCCCGCACAGCCGAATCCCCGGGCAGGCTTTCTCCGGCGCTGTCACGATAATCTCCCACCAGCGCATAGTAGACATTTTTGCCCCGCGTGGCCAGGTAGTGGACCTCCAGGTTCCGCACCAGTTCCAGCGCCCGTTCCGGAGAAGGGATGAGCGCCGGAACCAATACCATCAGAGCGGCATGATCCGGCAGGCCGTCCTTGAAGTCCATACGAAGCAGGCGCCGGGGCTTTACCAGAGAGGGAATGAGCCGGTGGACGATTGCCACTGCCGCCTCGGAAGCGGGCAGCAGCACGGCAGTCCAGGCAATAAAAATGAAAACAGCCGTGCGCAGGGGATTGCCGGCGTAAAGAGAAACTCCGGAAAACCGGGAGGGCAAATTTTGAAATTCCTGCTTTGCCAGAGAAAAAGCCAAAAAGGTGAGAGCCGCGGAAAAAAGAAGGCTAAGTGCACCGATGGCAAAAAGGTAGATTCCCAGCGGCCGGTTGGCGACCCAGTGCTGCAGCCTGCCGGACACTCCGGCGGAAAAGCCCAGTTTGTTCCAAAGCAAAGGCCGGCCGTCGGAAACCAGGTACCAGCCCATATGCTGCTTGACCGGGACCGGATTGCCGGACGCACTGCTGCTGGAATTTCCAAATTTGAGGGGTCCCTCTGCGGAGGCCAGGTCCAGTGCAGCCTTGGCAACGTGCATTTCCGATACCCGGAGCTTGCTGGCGATCTCCCGCAGCGCTTCCCGGTAAACTTCCTTGGATGCCGCGTCCATGCGGGTATATATACCGGCGGGATCCTGGTTGAGCAAGGCTTCACTCCGGCTGAGTCGTCCAAAAATTTCCATCCAATCCATGGAGGAAACAGTTTTCAGGCTCAAAATGCAGTTTTCAATGGTGACCCGGTTCAGCGCCTGAAAATTGTGTTCTGCTCTTGCCATCATTTCTGACGAGGATCCCTGGCGGGCCAGACATTCCTCCATCCAGGCCATCACCCGGCCGGCGTTGCGGCTGCCTCTGCGCAACCGGAAGGAGAGAAGCTCCATAAAAGAATGGGCGAAGGGTACATCTGCCCGGGCATTTGCTTCTATGATATTCAACAACCGGTTATATGCCTTGGGATTGTTTTCCTTCTCATAATGTAAAAACAGCCGGGCAGCATCAAGAGCCATCGCCCGCATACGGTAGGACATGGACATCTGATTGAGGGCCTGGGACAAGCGTCCCAAAATACTTGCGCGGATCATGGGAGAGTAGGCCCAAAGCTCCCGGATGGTGAGGGGATTCCCGCTCTGGCAGGCCTGGGTAAAGTTGAGCAGCACGTTTTCATCGATTTTACCGTTGGTGTGGGACACCAGTTCCTCCGCCAGTGCCTGGATCCGGGCAAAACCGGAATATTTACCGTAGCGCAGCGCCGGCAGCCGCACGTGGTGTTTTTTGGGCAGCTCCCGGCGGATGCTTTCGTATTGCTCTTCAATTATGTAGAAATTGTCGAGCAGCCATTCCGTTGATTGCATGAGGGGGGCATTGTCCCCGGTTTCCCGGCACATGCGCCGGTATACACGGCGAATGTATTCGTATGCGCTGCGCAGACGGGGCACCGGCCAGGTGGACCGAAGCGGTGCTTTTCTGGATAATTGACTGAATGCCAGCTCTCTCGCGTGACGGTACAGATCCTCTTCACCCAGAACGACATCCCCTGTGGGATCCGGTGCGGTGTGAAGCGCCCGGCCGGCAGCCAGGGCGGCGGCCAGGGCAGTCAGGATGAGCAGCGCTACCATCAGGGGGGGCATGATCCATCATCTCCTGCTTCTCGGAATTAACAGTATTATCCGCAGGAGAAGACGGGTTCATACCCATACCCGGGCAAAAGTATCCGGAGCGTCACCACACAGCGTTCAGATCCACAGGTTTGGGTGTGCGAAGCTGCATGTAGGCGGTGACTGTCACACAAAGAGAAAGCATGCGAAGGGCCCCTGCCGGAATGCTGGTGAGGACTGCCCATGGAATACCGGTCCAGTGGCCGCTGACGGGACAGATCCAGATCAGCCCCAGCTGAGCAGCCAGCAGCAATGCATAAATCAA
The DNA here is from genome assembly GCA_003535395.1 of Clostridiales bacterium. Taxonomy (GTDB): domain Bacteria; phylum Bacillota; class Clostridia; order UBA8921; family UBA8921; genus UBA8921. The sequence goes on from DOHE01000242.1 coordinate 4,166, forward strand.
AAGCAGACGCAGGTAATTGTATGGAGGCCGGGTGATGCGGGCGGAGTTTTTCATACCGTCATCATAATGCCATCCGTCCAGGTATACCGAAGGGAAAAGCATGCTTAGCCGCAGCGGTATGGCGACAGCTAAAAACAGGAAGCCGGCTATGCAAATGATGAGGAACGGGATGGACAGGTCTCCGAGAAAAATGGCAAAGAAGATCAGAGTCGACAGAAAAATGGCTGCAAAGGCCAGGAAAGCCGCCCAAAGTCCCAGCCAAAACAAACGAAATTTAATAAACCGGAAATATATATTGCCAGCCGCTGTGGGAACGGGGGTGTTGGCCGATGCAGATGCGGGCTCCGGTTCTTTGTCTCCGGAAGCCAGCGAAAAAAGTGACTTATATGCCGTGGGAACGACCAGCAGATCTGAAAGCAGACGGAGACCCATAAACAAAGCCAGGGGGCCTGCCAGGGGAGCTAAAGTGCGAATCACCGGTGCAAACAGCTGTTTTTGGGAAACAGCTGTCCGGAAATCCTCCAGGGTGAAGGCCAGACCGGTCATGCCTGCAGCCTGTAAAACAAAGCGGATGGCCAGCTCCGCAGCCACAGCTGCAGCCAGAACGGGCCACAGGTGGCCAAACAGTAAAAACGCACCTTTCAGGATGCCCGATGCCGGACTTTTTTCGTTGCCGGAACTCCCCGGAATAGTTGATTTCATCTTGATCCCTGCCTTTCGTTCAATACTGAGTCAGCATTTGTTTCCATTCTACTCCCCCGGGCCCGCAAAGGCAAGTTTGCCAGAATCGCAAGTTTGCATAATGATATTGAAACATAATAGTGATAAGAATATAATGATTGCATCAACTGAGATTTGACAGCGAAGCCCGAATGGACAGGAAGACAGCGGGGATGATGCGGGAGGTGCATCTGATGGGAATGGGAATGGGTATGGGCATGCGAATGGGAGGCGGTGGGCATTATCATGGCGGCCGCATGTCTTTTGAAGACATGAAAAACATGCCGAAGCCAAAGATCACGCGGGCGATGATCCTGCGGATCCTTGCCTATTTCAAGCCTTACTGGCTGCAGCTGGGGATCGTATTCATCGCGCTGATTTTAACTTCCCTGCTGGGATTGGTGCCCCCTTTGCTGATCAAGCGGATTGTGGATGAAGCCCTGCCGGGCAGGAATCTGGATCTGCTGCTGCAAACCATTCTCCTGTCTTTTTTCACCACCCTCATCATCGGATTAATCGGTGTGGGAGAGAATTACCTCAACACCTGGATCTCCCGTCGTATCACCACGGATATGCGTCTTAACATGTTTTCCCACATCCAGACCATGTCGGTCCGGTTCTTTTCCAATGAGAAGCCGGGAGAGATCATCACCCGGATGACCAGCGATATCGGCGGAGTGCAGGAGATTTTTACCGGTACTGTGGTCAGTTTTCTAAGAAATATCTTTACCATCGGCATTACGCTGGGAGCTCTGCTTACCATGAACTGGAAGCTTACTCTCATCGGGATCGCGGTGCTGCCTCTTTTCATCATCCCTACCCGGAAAGTCGGCCGGGTGCGATGGAAAATTGCGCTTAAAACACAGGAAAAAATGTCGGAAATGAACCAGCAGATCCAGGAAACCCTGAGCATCAGCGGTGCCATGCTGGTGAAGATCTTCACCAAGGAAAAGGATGAGATCTCTCATTTCAAGGATGTGAATCAGGATGTATTCCGGCTGGGCATGAAGGAGACAGTGGCGGGACGCTGGTTTCGCATGGCCATTGAAGTATTCTACACCCTGGGCCCCATGCTGATCTATTTCGCAGGCGGGTACATGCTTATCACCCAGGGCCCGGAAGTGATGACCATCGGGGGCATCATCGCTTTCATCACCCTGCTTAACCGGCTTTACGGCCCGGTCACCCAGCTTTTGAACCTGCAGGTGGATCTGACCCGGTCGATGGCTCTGTTCGAGCGGATATTCGCCTATTTCGATATGCCTGCAGAGATCCGTGAGAAACCGGATGCCAGGGAGCTTAAAAACATACAGGGACGGATCTCGTTTGAAGACGTATCATTTAGTTACAATCCAAATGAACCGGTGCTAAGGAATGTATCTTTCCAGATGGAACCCGGGCAGATGTTTGCGCTGGTAGGGCCCAGCGGCGCCGGAAAAACCACTGTCACCAATCTGATCCCCCGGCTTTACGATGTGACCTGCGGGACGGTCCGCATCGACGGAATGGATATAAGGGACCTGACTCTGGAATCCCTGCGGGCGCAGATTGGGGTCGTGACGCAGGATGCCTATCTGTTCAATGGCAGCATCCGCGAAAACCTGCTGTATGCCAATCCCGGGGCAACGCCGGAACAGCTGGAATCGGCATGCAGAGCGGCCAATATTCATGATTTCATACAGTCCCTTCCCCAAAAGTATGAAACGCTGGTGGGCAACCGGGGGATCAAGCTGTCCGGAGGTGAAAAACAGCGGATGGCCATCGCCCGGGTCATCCTGAAAGATCCGCGCATCCNNCCTGATCCTGGACGAAGCGACCTCCTCCCTGGATTCCGTCTCCGAGCACCTGATCCAAACTGCGATCGAGCCTCTGCTTAAGGGCAGGACATCCATTGCCATTGCACACCGGCTTTCCACCATCATGTCTGCCGACTGCATCCTGGTGCTTTCCAAAGGTGAAGTGGTGGAAAGGGGTTGTCATGAGGAACTGCTGGAGCAGGAAGGTTTATACAAGGTCCTGTATGAACGGCAGTTCAAAAACAGACAGACAAAGCCGCAGGACGCACGGGAGGAAGACGGCGGCGCGGAAGAAGGCGAGCGCATGGGGGAAGGCGGGCGCATGGGGGAAGGCGGGCGCGGATTGCGCAGACAAGCCCCGGTGTGATATAATGCGGGCACTTTGCGCAGGGAGGTGCCTCGAATGAATGTGTTTCAGGGAGCGATCCTGGGAATCGTCCAGGGTGTTACCGAGTTTTTGCCGGTAAGCAGTTCCGGCCACCTGGTCCTCGTTAAAAAAATAATGGGAGTCTCGTCCCCCCTTTCCTTTGAAATTGCACTGCATGCGGCAACCCTGCTGGCCGTGGTTGCAGTAATGTGGAAAGATGTTTGGGGGATCCTGCGCAAGCCATTTTCAAAATTGACAGGATTAATTCTGGCGGCATGCATTCCCTCCTTTTTGATCGGATTTTTCTTTCAGGACCTTATAGAAAGCATCTTCCAGAGCGGGAAGACACTGGGGCTTGAGTTTATGCTCACAGGGGCGGCACTGCTGCTGGCAGAAAACCTGTCTGCGAAAAAGCGGCTAAGGAACATGGGGGAACTGGGAGCGGGGGAGGCTCTGTTTATTGGTACCGCCCAGGGGCTGGCCATCCTGCCTGCCATTTCCCGGTCTGGTTTCACCATGGCAGCGGGACTCATGACCGGCCTTCGAAGGGAAGAAGCAGTCCGGTTTTCCTTTCTGCTTTCTATCCCGGTGATCGCGGGAGCGGCTCTTTTTGATGGGCTGAAATGGTTGACAGGCCAGGTGGATCTGGGCGTGCCCCTGCCTTCCATGGCGGCTGGATTGATGACCGCCGGGATCTCCGGGTACATCGCAGCCCGCTGGATGCTCCGGATCTTTACGCACAAAGGGATGCGTCCCTTTGCTTTTTATGTATTTGCCATGGGCATCCTGTCTCTGGCGCTCATACTGACCGGAGTGATATGATATGGACCTGATCCTGGGAATCGAAACCAGCTGTGATGAAACCTCCTGTGCGGTGGTGGAAGGGGGGAGAAAGGTGCTCTCCAACGTGATCTCCTCCCAGGTGGATCTGCATGCCTGTTATGGGGGGGTAGTACCGGAGATCGCATCCCGGCTCCATGTGGAAAGGATCATTCCTGTGCTGGATCAGGCGCTCACGCAGGCAGGTGTCAGTTTAAAGCAGCTGGATGCCGTCGGGGTCACCCGCGGACCTGGGCTGGTGGGCGCGCTGCTGGTGGGGATCTCCGCTGCCAAGGGACTCAGCCTGGCTCAGGGCATTCCTATGCTGGGAGTGCATCATATCGAAGGACATATCTGTGCAAATTACTTAAGCGATCCGGAGTGGGAGCCGCCCTTCATATGCCTGGTGGTTTCCGGCGGACACAGTCATATCGTGCATGTTTTGGATCACGGGGTCTACCAATTGCTGGGGCGTACACGGGATGACGCCGCAGGGGAGGCTTTTGACAAAGTGGCCCGGGCACTTTCCCTGGGATACCCGGGGGGGCCGGCACTGGAGAAGGCGGCGCTTTCGGGAAATCCGGAGGCCTACGCCATGCCCCGGCCGGGGTTTTCAGACGGAAGCCTGGACTTCAGCTTCAGCGGGATCAAGACTGCGGTGCTGAACATCCTGTCCAGAGCAAGACAGATGCATGCTGACGTGGACAGGGCGGGACTTGCGGCTTCCTTTCAGAAGGCTGTGGTGGATGTGCTGGTGGAAAACACCCGGAAAGCGGCGGTGCTGACCGGATGCAGCCGGATTGCCCTGGCCGGCGGAGTTTCTGCCAACCGGGCGCTGCGTTCCGCCCTTGAGGATGCTGCGGTCAAAATCAAAGCTTCATTCTGCTTTCCGGCACCCGAACTCTGCACGGACAATGCAGCCATGATCGCTTCAGCTGCCGGATTCCGGCTGCAAAAAGGTGAAACCTCCGGGCTGGATCTGAATGCCGACCCATCCTGGCCGCTCATCCGATCTGTGGATAACAACGGCTGAATCTTTAAAGGAACAGGGGTTCGCCACAGGAAATACGGCATGTCCGTCACGGAAAAACACTTTTCGGGAAATAACGGGAAATAAGAAACAGATAACAAAATTGAAAAAATTTAACAAAAATGGAAGTGAGTCTGAAACCCTTGATTTGCAAGGGTTTCAGACCTGCCATTCCTGCAAAGGCGCTGGAATTATATGTATTCTGTCCTCGGGACAAGCTGTGGGTTTACTGTGGAAATATTCTGAAATTCGCTATGGATGCGGCTTTCAGCCTGTGGACAAATCTGTGGAAACTGTGGAATTGTTGCCAGGGGATTTGCAGCTCAACAGGCTTCCCGGGTGTCCTTGCTGATGAACTTTGAACACGCTTTCCGGCTGCAACCGTCGTACTTTCTGACAGAAAAAAGGCTGCACAGCCCGATCAACGGCACAGTTTTTCTCATGATCCGCTCAACCGGATCCCCTTCCGTGCTGTCCGGATCGAAAAACTTGCAGCTGCTGCAGGTGAGAGAAGCTTCCGGACCGGTTGTGGAAGAACAAAACGGGGAAGGTTTGTAACGGCGGCAGCAGTAGCTTCTGGAAACAGCTCCCTTCAAGCGGCAGAGCACATCTCCGTTCACCACCATGCTGGTGCCAAGCAGACAGGAGACACAGGAACGGGGCGTATGATCCGGGCGGGTCGTTTCACAGGGGATCCTGGACTTTATAACGGCTTCCATGATTACCTCCTAGCGGGTTTCCCCGGGGTGTGGGATGACAGCGGAACGCTACAGTGATATTATATTGCATATCACTCACGGGCGGGGTGTATGGGAAATATGAAACCTGAATTTGTGGTTTGGGACTGGAACGGGACGCTGCTGGACGACGTTGCGGCCTCCGTCGAATGCATCAACACGCTGCTGAGGCGCCGGGGGCTTACGCCCCTGAGCGTGGAGGCCTACCGGGACGCCTTTGATTTTCCTGTGATCCGGTATTATGAGCGTGTGGGATTTGATTTTGACCGTGAGCCCTTTGATGAGGTCGCCCGGGAATACATTGCAGAGTATGACCGGCGAAGCCCGGACTGTATCCTGCATCCGGGGGTATGGGATACCCTGTGCTGCCTGGGGGAGAAGGGCGTACACCAGATCGTGCTTACCGCGTCCCACCAGCAAAGCATCGAAGACAGCCTTGACCGGCGGGGAATGCGGTGCATTTTCCAGGAAGTGGTTGGGCTTCAGGACATTTATGCTGAAGGAAAGGTGAAAAAAGGGTTGGACTGGATGCAGCAACAGAGGGCGCAAGGCCTTCACCCGGATAATGTGCTTTACATCGGGGATACCACGCATGACCTGGAAGTCGCCAGGGCCATGGGGTGCCGCTGCCTGCTTTACTCAGGAGGACATCATTCCCGGGAGCGGCTGGCGAGGACCGGGAACAGTCTGCTGGATGACTTCCGCAGGTTATTAACTTTCACTTGAAAACGGCCCCGTTTCGAGAGTATAATGAAATTTACGGCAGACCCCTGCCTTCCAAACCTAAGAGGCAGACCCGGAAAGGACCCGCATGGCGGCAGAGAAAACCAGGAACACCAAAGAATACGGCAATGAGAGCATCACGCAGCTGAAGGGAGCGGACCGGGTGCGCAAGCGGCCCTCTATGATATTCGGCTCCGATGGGCTGGAGGGGTGTCAGCATTCATTTTTTGAGATCCTGTCCAATTCCATCGACGAAGCCCGCGAGGGTTACGGCAATGTCATCGAAGTGGCTCGGTTTAAGGATGGTTCGCTGATGGTGCGGGACTACGGCCGGGGCATCCCGCTGGACTACAACCCCCGGGAAGACCGGTACAACTGGGAACTGGTGTACTGTGAGCTGTATGCCGGCGGGAAATACAACACCAACGAGGGCGAGAACTACCAGTACAGCCTGGGGCTCAACGGCCTGGGCGCCTGTGCCACGCAATACAGCTCAGAATCCTTCGATGTGGAAGTGATCAAGGATGGCTTTCGCTACCGGCTCCACTTTGAGAAGGGCGAGAATATTGGCGGACTGACAAAGGACAAGATCGCCGGGAAAAAGACGGGCTCCATGCAGCGCTGGAAACCGGACCGGGAAGTGTTCACAGACATCGCCATCCCCCTGTCCTACTTTCAGGACACTTTAAGGAAGCAGGCCATTGTAAATGCAGGGCTCACTCTCAAACTTACGGATGAGGAATCCGGGCAGGTGTTTGAGTACCGGTATGAGGAAGGGATCCGCGGCTACCTGGCCGAGGTGGCCGGGGACAAGGCTTTTACCGGCATCTGCCTGTTTGAAGGGGAGGACCGGGGGCGGGACCGGGAGGACAAGCCCGAGTACAAAGTGAAGTTTCAGGTGGCATTTTGTTTCTGCAATGAGGTCAATCTGCTGGAATATTATCATAATTCCAGTTTTCTGGAACACGGAGGATCCCCCGACCGGGCTGTGCGCAGCGCCTTCGTGTCTGAAATGGACAAGTTCCTCAAGACGCGTGGAAAATACAACAAGGATGAAAGCCGCATCGGTTTTTCCGACATCCAGGACAGCCTGGTGCTGGTGAGCAACACCTTTTCCACTATGACCAGCTATGAAAATCAAACCAAAAAAGCCATCAGCAACCGCTTCATCCAAGAGGCCATGGCGGAGTTCTTGAAAAAGAATCTGGAGATCTTTTTCATTGAGCAGATGGCAGAAGGCGAAAAGGCGCTGGCACAGGTGCTCGTGAACAAGCGCAGCCGGGAGGCGGCGGAAAAGACCCGGCTTTCCATCAAGAAAAAATTCAGCAGCGGCATCGACATCACCAACCGGATCAAAAAATTTGTGGACTGCCGGACCCGGGACCTGTCCCGACGGGAGCTGTACATCGTGGAGGGGGATTCCGCTTTGGGATCCTGTAAACTGGGCCGGGATGCGGAATTTCAGGCCATCATGCCTGTCCGGGGAAAAATTTTGAACTGCCTGAAGGCGGAATATAACAAGATCCTGAAGAATGAGATCATCACGGATCTCATCAAAGTGCTGGGCTGCGGTCTCGAAGCCAAAACCCGGCATGCCCGGGATCTGGAACCTTTCAACCCGGACAATCTGCGGTGGGACAAGATCATCATCTGCACAGATGCGGATGTGGACGGGTATCAGATCCGCACACTGATCCTGGCCATGCTGTACCGCCTGGTGCCCGGGCTCATCACTATGGGCAAGGTCTATATCGCCGAATCCCCCCTGTTTGAGATCAATGACGGCAAACAGACCTTTTTTGCCTATACGGAGAAGGAAAAGGCCGAGATCCTTGCCGGCCTGAAAGGACGGGTGACCCTCCAGCGCTCCAAGGGACTGGGGGAAAATGAGCCCGAGATGATGTGGCAGACCACCATGAATCCGGAGACCCGGCGGCTGGTGAAGGTGATGCCGGAGGAAGCGGAACATACTGCGATGGTATTCGACCTTTTCCTGGGGGACGACCTGGACGGGCGGAAGACCTTTATTGAGAACAATGGGCATATGTATCTGGAAATGATCGACATATCCTGAGTACGGCGCAGTCCGGGAACGGGCGCAGCCGGACGACCCTGAGAGACTTTAAGGAGCCATATTATGGAAGCGTTTGACATCAACCCTCCTTTTGAACAGAATATTGCGGATACGCTGGAATCCAATTATATGCCTTACGCTATGAGCGTCATCGTATCACGGGCCATCCCTGAGATCGACGGATTCAAACCCGCCCACCGCAAGCTGCTCTATACCATGTACGGCATGAAGCTGCTCTCCGGGGCCCGGACCAAGTCCGCCAATGTGGTGGGACAGACCATGAAACTCAATCCCCATGGGGATCAGGCCATCTATGAGACTCTGGTGAGGCTTGCCCGGGGGAACGAGGCACTGCTCCATCCCTACATCGATTCCAAGGGAAATTTCGGCAAGCAGTATTCCCGGGACATGGCATACGCTGCGTCCCGGTATACCGAGGTAAAGCTGGACGATATCTGCAGCGAGATCTTCCGGGATATCGACAAGGATACGGTGGAATTCGGGGATAATTACGATGGGACGATGAAAGAGCCGGTGCTTCTGCCCACCACATTCCCCAACATCCTGGTAAATGCCAACCAGGGCATCGCCGTGGGCATGGCCAGCAGCATCTGCAGTTTCAATCTGGAAGAAGTATGCAACACCGCCATCCGCTGCATACTGGATGAAGATGCAGACCTGTTGGAGTCGCTCAAGGCGCCGGATTTTTCCACCGGAGGCGAAATCATATACAAACGAAGCGAAATGGCCGCCATCTATGAGACGGGCCGGGGCAGTTTCCGGATACGGTCCCGATACCAGGTGGACCGGGAAAACAATTGCATTGAGATCACGGAGATCCCCTATACCACCACCATCGAGGCCATCATGGACGAGATTGCAACACTGGTCAAAGACGGAAAAATCAAGGAAATCCAGGATATGCGGGATGAAATCGACTTAAACGGACTGCGGCTCACACTGGAGGTCCGAAAAAACACGGATACGGATGCGCTCATGCGGAAGCTGTTCAGGCTCACTTCTCTGGAAAGCAGTTTCAGCTGCAATTTCAATATTCTGGTGAACGGCAAACCCCGGGTGATGGGGATCCGGGGCATTATCCAGGAGTGGCTTTCCTTTCGCACCGGCTGCGTGCGCCGGGCTGCAGCCTTTGACAAAGCCCGGAAAGAAGAGAAACTTCACCTGCTGGAAGGTCTGGCCAGGGTACTGCTGGATATCGACAAGGCCATCGGCATTATCCGGAGGACCCAGAAAGAGCAGCATGTGGTTCCCAACCTGATGAAGGGATTTGAAATCGACCGGCTGCAGGCGGAATACATCGCCGAGATTCGGCTTCGCAACCTGAACCGGGAATATATTTTAAACCGGGTGGCGGAGACGGACGATCTGAAAAAGCAGATCGCGGATCTGGGGGAGATCTGCAGCAGCGAGTTCCGGATCCGGGAGATTATTATGCAGCAGCTGGACGGAGTGTGCAAGAAATTCGGCATCCCCCGGAAGACCGGCATCCTGCCCTTCACCGGAGATGTGAAGGAGGAGGAAAAGGAACAGCTGACGGACGACTATAATCTGCGGATTTTTCTGACGGCCCAGGGATACCTCAAAAAAATCCCCCTGGTTTCCCTGCGCACCTCTCCCGCCCAGAAACTTAAAGAGGGGGACAGCCTGCTGCAGATAGAGGATACCCGGAACCGGGCGGATCTGCTGCTGTTTTCCGATCGCTGCTGCACTTACAAGCTCCGATTGGCTGATTTTCCAGACGGCAAACCGGGAGCGCTTGGAGAATACCTCCCCAATCTGCTGGGTATGGAGCCGGAGGAACGCATCCTTTTCACCGTGGCGACTGTGGATTATCAGGGCCATCTGCTGTTTTGCTTTGAAAATGGCAAGATCGCGCGAATCGACTTAAACAGCTACTCCACCAAGACCAACCGGAAGAAGCTGGCCAATGCCTACGCGGATCGATCCCCCCTGATCCGGGGCCTGCGCTTGGAGGGCGAAGCGGATCTGGCAGCGGGAAGCAGCATCGGCAAGGTACTGGTGTTCAATACCGCTTCCATTCCTTTGAAAACCACCCGCAACTCTCAGGGAGTGCAGGTACTGCTGTCCAGAAGGGGCAGCCGGATGACAGCGGTGAAGCGCCTGGAGGAAGTGAAGCTGGTCAATCCGGCCTATTACCGGACACGGAACCTTCCTGCGGTAGGAGTAAACTTAAAAAACGGCGACAGCATGACCCGTGTAGAACAGCTGGGGCTGGATCTTGGTGAAACAGCCCCCGGGGACGGAACAAATCAGGGATGAAAGGAAGATGAGCATGCCGGCGATGGCTGATCCGAAACAGACGGTACAGCAACTGGAAATGGCACTGAATTCTACGGAGCGGGAGATCCGGCTTGAAAGCCTCCGGAAACTCAAGGCAGAGCTTGTTGCGGGCCGGCTGGACATGCCTGCAGCCGGGTCGGATGTGAACAACCACATCCATACCACCTATTCCTTCTCACCCTACAGCCCGGCGCTGGCTCTGTGGAAGGCATACCGGGCAGGGCTTTGCACCGCAGGCATCATGGACCATGATTCCGTGGGCGGGGTGATGGAGTTTGCTGAGGCCGGGCGGATCATCGGCATCCCTGCCACCATCGGCGTGGAGTGCCGGGCCGACCTTTCCCACACAGTACTGGCCGGCCGGCGTATCAACAATCCGGACCAGGTTTCCGTGGCCTATATGGCACTGCACGGCATCCCCCACTCCAGTGTGCCCCGCATCGACGCATTTTTGAAGCCTCGCCGTGAAGCCCGCAACCGGCGCAACCGGGTTATGGTGGAACGGATCAATGAGCTGATGCGGCCTCACGGCATCCAGCTGGATTTTGACAGGGATGTGGAACCCCTGTCCATGGCTCGGGAGGGGGGCAGCATCACAGAGCGGCATCTGCTTTTCGCCCTGGCTCAAAAGATTCTGGCCGGGGGAGACCAGGGAGCGGGGCTGAATGACTTTATAGAACAGAACATGGGAATCCGGCTGAGCCCAAAGATCGCCGGTTATCTCAAGGATCCGGTGAATCCCCACCGGATCTACGACCTGCTGGGTGTGCTGAAAAGCGACCTGGTGGAACGGATCTATGTGGATGCCGGCGAGGAATGTCCCAAAGTGGAGGAGGTCATCCGCCTGGCCCGTGAAACCGGGGCCATTTCGGCATACGCCTACCTTGGGGATGTGGGGGATTCGGTGACTGGAGACAAAAAAACCCAGAAATTTGAGGATGACTACCTCGATGAGTTGTTCGCACTGCTGAAAGAACTGGGATTCAACGCCGTTACCTACATGCCGTCCCGGAACACCCGGGCGCAGCTGGACCGGGTCCGGGCTCTGTGCACGCAGCATGGATTGTTTCAGATCAGCGNNGCGACCCGGGATTTGAGAATCTTATCGAGGCCACCTGGGCGCTCATCGGCCATGAGCGCGCCGCGTCTGCGGATCCGGGAGCGGCCATGTTTTCCAGCAAAACGGTGGAGCGATACCCGGATCTTGGGGAAAGAGTGAGGGTTTATGCGGAAATGGGAAGGAAAGGCGCTTAGCACATCGAAAAGGTTTAACCTGGTATCGGAGTACCGGCCTGCCGGGGACCAGCCCAAGGCCATCGACAGCCTGACGGCAGGACTTCTCACCGGCATGAAGGAACAGACCCTGCTGGGGATCACCGGCTCCGGGAAGACTTTTACCATGGCCAATGTCA
>DOHE01000242.1:16230-20223 GCA_003535395.1 Clostridiales bacterium
TACGACTACTACCAGCCCGAGGCGTACCTTCCCCACACAGACGTGTATATCGAAAAGGATGCCTCCATCAATGACGACATCGACAAACTGCGGCATTCGGCCACCGCCTCCCTGCTGGAAAGGCGGGATGTGATCATCGTGGCCAGCGTATCCTGTATCTACGGCCTCGGAGATCCGGAGGACTATACCGACCTCATGATCTCCCTGCGCCCGGGGATGCAAAAGGACCGGGACGAGGTGATCCGGCGGCTGGTGGAGATCCAGTATGAGCGCCGGGAGATGGACTTCAAACGCAGCAGCTTCCGCGCCCGGGGAGATGTGCTGGAAATATTCCCCTCCTATTCATCAGAAAATGCGATCCGTGTGGAATTCTACGGGGACGAGATCGAACGGATATCGGAAATCAACAGCCTTACCGGGGAGATCCTGGGAAGCCGCAGCCATGTGGCTGTTTTTCCTGCGTCGCATTACGCTACCACCAGTGAGAAGATGAAAAAGGCCGTGCAGTCCATCGAGCTGGAACTTAAGGAGCGGATCCGGGAACTGAAAGCCCGGGGCAAGGAATTTGAGGCCAACCGTCTGGAACAGCGCACCCGGTATGATATGGAAATGCTCGAGGAGACGGGTTTCTGCTCCGGCATCGAAAACTATTCCCGCCATATTTCCGGGCGGGATCCCGGCAGCGCTCCCTTTACCCTCATGGATTATTTTCCGGAGGATTATCTGCTGATAGTCGATGAGTCTCATATGACCATACCACAGGTGGGGGCCATGTACAACGGGGACCGGTCCAGGAAGGAAGCCCTGGTCGAGTATGGGTTCCGGCTGCCGTCTGCCTTCGACAACCGGCCGCTTCGGTTTGATGAATTTGAAGGCCGGATCAACCAGGTGGTCTATGTCAGTGCCACCCCGGCGCTTTACGAGCGTTCCCGTTCATCGAACCATGTGGAACAGATCATCCGGCCCACCGGGCTGCTGGATCCACGGGTGTTTGTAAGACCGGTGAAGGGTCAGATCGATGACCTGATCTCGGAGATCCATGAAGGGGTCGCCCGGGGACAGCGGATCCTGGTCACCACACTCACTAAAAAAATGGCGGAAGAATTGACCGATTATCTCAATGAAGCCGGATTCAAGGCCAAATACCTGCATTCGGATGTGGAGACTCTGGAAAGGATGGCGATCATCCGGGATCTGCGTCAGGGCACTTTCGATATACTGGTAGGCATCAACCTGCTCAGGGAAGGTCTGGACCTCCCGGAGGTGGCTCTTATCGCCATTTTGGACGCAGACAAGGAGGGATTTCTCCGCTCGGAGACCTCCCTCATCCAGACAATCGGCCGCGCGGCCCGGAATGTAGACGGTCGGGTATTGATGTATGCGGACCGGGTCACTGATTCCATGGATCGCGCCATCCGGGAGACGGAGCGCCGGCGGAACCTGCAGGCGGAGTTTAACCGGCAGCATGGCATCACGCCCAAAACGATTGAAAAAAGCATTCGCAGCATGATCGAAGCGGTGATTGTGGAGGAGGAAGTGGAAAGCTATGCTTTAAGTACCACAGCCAAATCCCGGGAAAAACTGAAAGCCCAGTGGCTGTCAGAGATGAAAAAAGCTGCCCGGGAGCTTAACTTTGAGCGGGCAGCGATGCTGAGGGACAAAATCAGGGAACTGGAGGGAACCGGCAGGACATGAAGACCATTTCCATCAAGGGAGCCAGGGAACACAACTTAAAAAACATCGATGTGGAAATTCCACGAGACAAGCTTGTGGTACTCACAGGCCTGAGCGGTTCAGGAAAATCCTCCCTGGCATTCGACACCCTTTACGCCGAGGGACAGCGCCGTTACGTGGAATCCCTGTCTGCCTATGCCCGCCAGTTTTTGGGGCAGATGGAAAAACCGGATGTGGACCACATCGACGGGCTTTCCCCTGCTATTTCCATCGACCAGCGGACCACGTCACGAAATCCCAGGTCCACTGTGGGTACGGTGACGGAGATCTATGATTACCTGCGGCTGCTTTACGCCCGGGTGGGCACGCCTCATTGCCACGTGTGCGGCCGGGAGATCTCCCGTCAGACGGTGGACCAGATGGCGGACCATGTGATGGCACTGGGGGACGGTACCCGGATCCAGCTGCTGGCACCCATGGTGCGGGGGCGGAAGGGCGAGTATACCAAGCTCATGGAAGATGCGCGGCGCAACGGGTATGTACGGATGCGCATCGACGGGGTCACAACCGAACTCACCGAAACCGTCAAGCTTGAAAAAAACAGGAAACATTCCATTGAAATCGTGATCGACCGGCTGATCGTAAAACCCGACATCCGCCGGCGCCTGGCAGACTCTCTGGAAACCGTGCTGCGTTTAAGCGGAGGCATGGTCATCGTCAGCCCGGAAGGCGGCCCGGATCTGCTGTTCAACCAGAACATGGCCTGCAGCGAATGCGGCATCAGTGTGGAAGAAGTGGAACCCCGGCTGTTTTCCTTCAACAATCCATACGGTGCCTGCCCGGTGTGCAGCGGACTCGGGCATCTGTTGAAGGTATCCCCCGAACTGGTCATCCCGGATGACACCAAGTCCCTGGCGGAAGGGGCCATCACTGTGGGCGGCTGGAACGTGGAAAATGAAGAAGCATACAGCCGCATGTACTTTGACGCCCTGGCCCGCCATTACGGATTCAGGCTGAATACTCCGATCCGTGAACTGCCGGCCCGGATTTTGGATATAATACTATACGGAACAGGCGAGGAGAAGATCCGGGTGGAATATGACCGGGAACATGCCAGCGGAAATTTCCTTTCCGGTTTCGAAGGCATCATCCCCTCCACGGAAAGGCGATACCGGGAAACCCAGTCCCAGACCATGAAACAATATTACGAGCAGTTCATGAGCACCAACCCCTGCCCGGAATGTCAGGGCGCCAGGCTAAAGCCTCAGGCACTGGCGGTGAAGGTAGGGGGCATCAGTATCAAGGAGCTTTGCGACAAACCGGTGGAGGGCACGCGGGATTTCCTGAATGCACTTCAACTGGATGAAAGACAGCGTATGATCGCCGGCCAGATCCTGAAGGAGATCCACGCCCGGCTTGGGTTTATGATGGATGTCGGACTGGACTACCTGACCCTGTCCCGCGGCGCAGGCACCCTTTCAGGAGGAGAGGCTCAGCGCATTCGTCTGGCTACCCAGATCGGTTCCGGGCTTACCGGGGTGCTGTATATCCTGGACGAACCCAGCATAGGATTGCATCAGCGGGACAACGCGCGGCTGCTCAGCATGCTCAAGCGCCTGCGGGATCTGGGGAACACTCTGGTTGTGGTGGAACATGACGAGGAGACCATGTACGCAGCGGACCATATCATCGATATCGGCCCCGGTGCCGGGATCCACGGAGGCCGGGTGGTGGCGGCCGGAACCGCAGAGGAGATCAAGGCCTGCGGAGAGTCTGTGACCGGGCGTTATCTCAGCGGAGCCCTGCGCATTGAGGTGCCCCGGAAGCGCAGGCGGCCGGATCCGGAGAAACAGCTTCGGATATATGGCGCACGGGAAAACAATCTGAAGGATATCAATGTGGAGATCCCCCTGGGAGTATTTACTTGTGTTACCGGAGTTTCCGGATCCGGCAAGAGCTCCCTGGTGAACGAAATATTATACAAGCGGCTGGCGGCGGAGTTGAACCGGGCTCGGACCAAGGCGGGAGCGCATACGGCCATGGAGGGGATCCACCTGCTGGACAAGGTGATCGCCATCGACCAGTCCCCCATCGGCAGGACGCCAAGGTCCAATCCGGCCACGTATACCGGCGTGTTTGATTTCATCCGGGACGTGTTTGCCTCCACCACGGAGGCCCGGATGCGGGGCTACAAGATCGGCAGGTTCAGCTTCAACGTGCGGGGCGGTCGTTGTGAGGCCTGCAAGGGTGACGGGGTGCTCAAGATCGAAATGCATTTTTTGCCGGATGTATACGTGCCCTGCGACGTGTGCAAGGGCA
>DOHE01000280.1 GCA_003535395.1 Clostridiales bacterium
AAAAACCTTGGATATGAGAGGGTTTACAACTTAAGCGGCGGCTACAGGACCTACCAGCTGACTACAGCCAAGCAGTCCAATGAAAACCTTTCAACCGAAGAACATATCTGTTCGAATGATGAGATTTCAGCAGCCGCTTGCAGCCTGCCTGCTGAAGAAGCGGACCAGGGACCCGAGGTGGATGTGGATGCCTGCGGATTGCAGTGCCCTGGTCCCCTGTTAAAACTACACCATGAGATCCGGACACTGAAGCCTGGAGGGATCCTCCGGATCCGGGCTACCGATCCGGCTTTCGAGCATGATTTGAAGGTTTGGTGCCAGCATACGGGGAATGAGCTTGTTTCCTGCGGATTCAACCAGGGAGTTTTTGAGGCCGCTGTCAGAAAAAGCCGGAAAGCCATTACTGAAGTTACCGCACAGCGGGGAAATGCGAAAACCATGGTGGTATTCAGCAATGACCTGGACAAAGCACTGGCCACTTTCATCATTGCCAATGGCGCGGCGGCCATGGGCAGGGATGTAACTTTGTTTTTTACATTCTGGGGCCTCAATATCCTGCGCAAACCGGGCAGGGTCAAGGTGAAAAAAGACCTGTTTGGGCGTATGTTCGGCATGATGATGCCCCGGGGGACCCGCAGGCTCTCTCTTTCCAAAATGAATATGCTGGGCATAGGCCCCCGGATGATCCGCTTCCTTATGCGCCGAAAAAATGTTTACTCCATGGAGGATCTGCTTATGCAAGCCCTAGAAAATGGGGTCAAACTGGTCGCCTGCAACATGTCCATGGATCTGATGGGCATCCAGCCGGAAGAACTCATCGATGGGGTGACTCTGGGAGGCGTGGCATCCATGCTGGGAAATGCGGAAGATTCGGATATGACCTTGTTTGTGTGAACTGGAGGTGTCATGATGCGTCCAAAGGATTTTAACGATCTGGCCGAAAAACTGAAGGCAATATCTCATCCGGCAAGGCTTTGCATCGTGTGCGGACTGATGGATCATCCCTGCAATGTCACGGATATGCACCACTGCCTGGAAATGCCTCAATCCACCCTGTCCCAGCATCTTTCCAAACTGCGTGCTGCCGGCATCATTAAAGGCGAGCGCAAGGGAGCGGAGATCCGATACAGCTTGTCGGATGAGAAGGTCCGGCAATTGATGACACTGTTTGTGACCTGAACCCGCTGCAGAAAAATATAATTTGCCGTCCGGTTAATTTGCCGTCCGGTTAAACCGCTCTTCGGAGCGGTTTTTTATTAACAGCGGCAGTTTGCACCGCAGTGCAATCATGTTTGCGCTTGACCAAATATAAACAATAATGTAAAATATATACAATTAGGCACGCACAGGGGAAACTGTGGATGAAAATTACCGGAAATGCTTTGATAATACTCTCTCTTAATCAAATCAGCGGCGGAACTCTTGGAATTTACATATACGGCTTGTCAGAGGGAGATATACTGCCATCGTGGATCACCGGAATGACCCTGTCAGTCTCGACATGGATGTATGGGCTGCTTGCCGTTTTTTATCTATATATCTGGAAGCGGTCCTGCGCTGCAGAAGAGACGGGGAAAATCCGGACTGTGATCGCCGGCCTGCTGTTTATGGCCGCTGCACTGAGGGGCTGGCTGGGCACGGCATACCTGGACCAGGTACACAGAGAATGGAGAGGACAGGATGTTACACTGGCAGGCCGGGTGCTGGATACCGAGGGATCGGGTTTTGATGGAAGCAGACAGTGTATTCTCGAAGTGATTTCTATCAACGGGGAAAGTTCCGGAGGGCGCATCCTGGCAGAAATGGCTATGGATGACATGAAATACGGAGAATGCATTTGTATCCAAGGAAGACTTATACAGCCTGAAGGCATGAGAAATCCCGGAGGTTTTGATCACCGGATCTATCTTAGACAAAAGGGGATATCTTCACTTTTTTACCCGGATGGACCGGTCATCCGGCTTTCTGTTTCCACAAGACCCGTGAGCAGTGGATGGATGCGTTTCATCATCCTTGCCCGGGGATCGGTCAAACAGGCGATCCGGAGCCTGTTTTCAGGGTCGGCAGGCGAAATGATGGAAAGCATGGTGACAGGAAGCAACCAGAATTTACCGGATTACAGGGAAGTGAAGAAAGATTTTCGGGATACGGGGATCAGCCATATCCTGGCGGTATCCGGTTCCCATATTTCCCTGATTGTGATCCCGATCTCGTGGTTGTTTGCCTGGCTGGGTTTCCGGAGAGTCAGGGTCAATCCCCTGCTGATGGTTTGTCTGTTCGTGTATCTTGCCATGATCGGATTTCCCGCTTCTGCTTCCCGCGCAGTTTTGTCTGCCATTATCACTCTTTGTGGCCAGCTTTTGCGCAAGGATCCGGATCTGCTGACCAGCCTGGCTCTGTCATCCGTGCTGCTTTTGCTTGTTGATCCCTTATGCCTGACAGATGCAGGATTTCAGCTTTCTTTTGCGGCCACTGCAGGGATTTACCTGTTTGGCAGCAGTGCCGAATTATTGTGGACCCGGCTGGGGGCGGCACCCCCCAAGGCCAGGATGCTTGCCTTGCCACTGGCAGCGCAAGCCGGGACCATGCCGGTATCCCTGAATTGGTTCGGCCGGTATTCACTTGTCTCCATTCCGGTGAATCTCTTAGTCATGCCTTTTGTCACGCTGGCGATGGGAACGGGTTTTGCCGCTGGAATACTCTGGCAGGTCTGGCCTCCCCTGTCCAGGGTTCCCGCTGCGGCAGCTGGTTTTTGCTGTGATCTTTTGATCCGCATCGCTGATTTTTTTGCCGGGATGCCTGTGTCGACGGTAAACACAGGCATCCCGAACCCGCTTTACCTGGCGGGGGTAACGGTATTGTCCCTCATTTTCTGCCAGAGAAGAAAAAAGAACGGCATCTTCCCGCTTGCAGCCATGATCATACTGCTGCTTTTCCCGCTGTTTCCCGTAATCCGCCGGACCCTGCTGCCATCCGGTACATTCATTGTGACATTTTTAGATGTCGGTCACGGAGATGCCGCCATCATCATCACCCCGAAGGGCAAAACCCTGCTGGTGGATGGAGGGGATGAAGGCAAGGGGATCCAGGTGGTCATCCCCTGCCTTGTCTCACTTGGAATTAATCGGATCGATCTGGCACTCATCACCCATTTTCACCAGGATCACCTGGCCGGTCTCCTGGAGGCGGCAAATTCCATTCGGATCGAAACATTGGGGGTTTCATCCGGTTCTCAAGAACTGCCGGAATACAGAGAAAAATTGAAATTGACAGTAGGAGAGCTGGTGGAATTCTCGGCGGGCGATATAATACAGGCGGATCAGGAAACGCAGATCCGGTTTTTATTCCCGGATCCCCGGTTAAAAAAACCTGAAGCCGGTGAATCCTTATCCGTAAATGAAGCAAATCCAAACAATGAATCCATGGTTTTTTTGCTGGAAGCAAAAGGCCGGACGATCCTGTTTACCGGAGATATAGAAAAGGAAGTGGAAACCGTGCTTTGTGATCGTATTCGTCAACTGGGCGGGGCGGATATCCTCAAGGTAGCCCACCATGGTTCCAATACTTCCAGTTCGGCGGAGTTCATTCAGGCAGTCAATCCAAAGATCTCGATCATCAGTACGGGCAGAGGTTCATCCGGCAATCTATCAAAACAGGTATTAAACCGGCTGCAGGCGGCTGGTTCTGAAGTATATCGGACAGATGTGCAGGGAGCGGTCATCTTGAAAATGAACGGCGCTCTTCCTGCTGTATCGTATATGATCAAGTGACTGTCATGCGCCAGGAAATCAGCGCTGGCGTTTGACTGCCATTTCAAACGCCAGCGCACCGGCAATGGTTTCAGCAAAAAGAACGATGCTGGTTTTTGTCAGCTCTCTTCCTATGTATAGGGTGGCATCTCCGCAGAGGGTGCATGCCAGGCCGATCCCCAGCACCAGCAGTGAAATCGCGGTACCGATCCGGGCGATTTGACCCGGGATCTGCTGAGCCGTGGTCAATGCAGGTCTTTTCATAGAAACACCCCCTTTCATATGTCGTCAAATGTAGTATAATAGATTCAAACAGCATCATAACACGGATGAACAGTATAAACAAACCTCAAATAATGGCAAAATGTGTCGAAATTTGACGATTTGTTTTTCGTGCATTATCTGTAAATATATATTAAAATTGCCATAAAAACACCGAAAGGGGACTAAATGGAAATGAACGAAAAACTGTTAAAAGAAAAGCTCATCGCAGGGGACGAGGAAAAACTGGAAGTTTCGTATTTTCTAACCATGAGAGAGGAGGAAGGGAAAACATCCTACGGGATCGAGATCCAAAGAAGATATTTGGAGCCAGGACACGAACCCCTGGAAATCCGGGAAATACAGGATGTGACTTGCGACCGGGAACAGGCTGAGGAAATTCTTTGCTGTCTTTCCCGCAACACGGTAACACCCTGCGGTCTGGAAGATGCGTTGGATGTCATTCTTGGTGGAGATGTAATGTGAAATAATCCTGCCTGATCCAATTGTCAGGCAGGGAACCGTTTGTCAGCAGCCCCCGGATAGTGCAGGTCTTTGCATTATCCGGGATTTTTTTTGTTTACGGGGCTGTCCGAATGGACCAGACAGCAGCGAAATCAACATTGTAAATGTTAACAATTGATAATAAATGAAAAATAATGCTCAAATATGTGAAAATACCTTGACATCATATTGTCTCTGCCGTATGATGGGATTGATTCAACCGTCAAAGACCAAGGGTGCTCCTGGAGGATCGGGATGGATATCGACCGGAAGGACAAAATCAGGACATATATCGAACAGCAAGGAAGCGTCCGGATCAGCGATTTGGAGGTTTTGTATCCGAACATATCCGGAATGACCATCCGCCGGGACTTGTTTGCCCTGGAATCCGAAGGCTGCATCCGAAGGGTTCGGGGCGGTGCAAAGGCGATCCCCCGGGGGAGCGGGCTTAAAGAGGATGTTTACAGCCAGCGGATCTCCCGCAATACCGAGGCCAAAAAGAAAATCGCGCAAAACGCCATGCAGTTCATCGAAACAGGCCGTTCTATCTATATAGACTCGGGGACTACGACCGCCATACTGGCAAAAATGATACCGGATGCAGACTACTCCATCATTACCAGCGGCCCGAATATCGGGATGGATCTGACTCTGGGCCATTCCAATTCGCGTGTCACCCTCATCGGGGGACAGCTCAACCGCAGCAACCTGACGGTTTCCGGGCCTGGATCCCTCCATTTCCTGAAGGATTTGAACATCGATATCGCCTTTGTCGCCACCACAGGTTTTTCTTTAAAGAGCGGTTTTACCAACGGAGATTATAATGAATGCGAGCTTAAAAAAGTGGTGATCCGAAAGGCCGGACGGGTGATCATGCTGATGGATTCAACCAAGATCGGCAGGAATCTGCCTTTTACCTTTGCGACGCTTCGGGAAGTGGATATACTGATCACCGATTCGGAACTGCCCCCTGAATACCGCGACGCAGCAAAAAAGTACAATGTCAGAGTTATATATTGAGATTTTTCATCAAGTTTGACGATTCTGAGAGGAGCGGGAAAAGATGAAGACAAAAGCAGTCAGATTATACGGAAAGGAAGATTTAAGGCTTGAGGAGTTTGAGCTTCCTGAAATCAGGGAAGATGAGATCCTGGCCCGGGTGGTCTCAGACAGTGTCTGTATGTCTTCCTACAAGGCGGCGGAACAGGGGAGTGCACACAAGCGCGTCCCGGATAATATCAGTACCCATCCCGTTATAATCGGCCATGAATTCTGCGGTGAACTCATCCAGGTCGGAGCCCGGTGGAAAAACCGGTTTGTCCCGGGCAGCCGGTTTTCCATCCAACCGGCGATGAACCTCCCCTCCGATCCTTATGCCGCTCCCGGGTATTCCTATGAATACATCGGCGGAGCGGCCCAGTATATCATCATCCCCAACGAGGTCATGGAATCCGGGTGCCTGCTTCCATACAACGGTGATGCCTTTTTTTACGGGTCCCTGTCAGAGCCCATGTCCTGCATCGTTGGGGCCTTTCATGCCAACTACCATACATCCGGCGGCAGCTATGTGCACACCATGGGAATCCGCAGAGGCGGGAACATGGCCATTCTGGCCGGAGTTGGGCCTATGGGACTTGGCGCCATTGATTATGCAATCCATACAGATTTAAAACCCGGTCTGATCGTGGTGACGGATATCGACGACGCCCGGCTACAGCGGGCACAGTCCCTGCTCACGCCGGAAGAAGCGGAACGAAACGGAGTCCGCCTTGTTTACATCAATACTGCCAAAGAGGCAGATCCTGTGGCCCGGTTGCTGTCCATGACAGATGGAAAGGGATATGATGATGTATTTGTTTTTGCGCCGGTGAAACCGGTAGTGGAACAGGGAGATGCCATCCTGGGAAGGGACGGATGTCTCAATTTTTTTGCCGGCCCTCTGGACCCTGCGTTTTCCGCTATGTTCAATTTCTACAATGTCCATTATGCTTCCACCCATGTGGTGGGGACCAGCGGCGGAAACACCGACGATATGCTCGAATCCATCCGTATGATGGAAAATGGCCAGGTCAACCCTGCCGGGATGATTACCCATGTGGGCGGCCTGGACAGTGTCGTGGAAACCACACTGAATCTGCCTAAAATACCCGGCGGCAAGAAGCTGATATATACCGGCATCTCCATGCCGCTTACCGCGATTGCAGACATGGAACAGCTCGGAGGGAAGGATCCGCTTATGGCCGAACTGGCTGAAATCACCAAGGCCGCCAGCGGACTTTGGTGTGCAGAAGCAGAGAAGCTGCTGCTTTCCAGGGCAGTTAAGATCTGATGACCGGAAGAATTTTGAAGCCAGGAGAGTTTTGAAGCCAGGAGAGTCTTGAAGTTGAATCAAAGCGGATACAACCTATACGGAGAGGGGAGATATGCATGGCAACACCTGTGATCATGCCGCGCCAGGGACAGTCGGTGGAAAGCTGTATTATATCCAAATGGAACAAAAACCCGGGGGATCCGGTTGCTGTTGGAGATGTGCTGTTTAGTTATGAAACAGACAAGGCTGCCTTTGAAGAGGAAGCAAAGACAGACGGAATTTTGCTTGGCATCTTTTTTGAAGAGGGCGATGATGTACCCTGCCTGACCAATGTCTGTGTGATCGGCGCTGAGGGAGAAGATTTTGAGGCATTCAGACCGGACGAAACAGCCGCAGGTTCTCCCCAAGCCGCACAAGGCAGTGCGGCATCCGGTAAGATGGAGGTGGATCCTCAGGCTGCTTCTGTTGCGGATGCTTCTGCTTCGGCTGCTTCTGTTGCGGATGCATCTGCTGCGGCTGGAGTGCAGGCACACGGGATCTCGCCCCGTGCCCGGAATCTGGCAGCCCAGGAGGGAGTCGATGCAAGGAATGCGGTGCCTTCCGGTCCTCATGACAGGATCATCGAGAAGGATGTCCGCGATCTTCTTGCCAAAGGAGGCGGTTCTACCCGCACAGCCTATGCTGAAATGATAAAAGGGGACCCGGCGGCCGGGATCACGGGTACCGGGATCGGCGGCCGGATCCTCCGGGCGGATCTTGCCATGCAGCACCAGCAGCCGGCTGCAGGCGCAGGCAGTCGGGTGGAGGATTCAGGATTGAAGACCGGGACTGTCGCGGCGGAGTATGAGGAGATCAAGATCCCCAATATTCGGAAAGTGATCGCCAAAGCCATGCATGCCTCTCTTACGTCCATGGCCCAGCTGACCCTGAATTCTTCATTTGATGCCGGGATACTTCAGGATTTCCGGGCAGAATTGAAACAGAATGCTTCGAGTCTGGGATTGAACAACATCACACTTAACGATATGATTCTGTTTGCCGTTTCCAGGGTCCTGGCTGCCCATCCCACAGTCAACGCCCATTACCTGGACGACCGGATGCTGCTGTTTCGGGACGTGCACCTGGGCATCGCGGTGGATACGCCCCGGGGGCTCATGGTTCCCACAATACGCAGTGCCAACCGGCTGTCCCTTAACGAGCTGGCCGGGCAGGTGAAAAAACTGGCTTCGGAGTGCCAAAACGGTACGATCCAGCCGGATCTGCTCAAGGGGGGCAGTTTTACTGTCACCAACCTGGGGGCTCTTGGCATCGAAAGCTTTACTCCTGTGATCAATCCGCCCCAGACCGCCATTCTCGGGGTGAATGCCATCATACAAAAACCCAGGGAGAAAAATGGGGTCATTTCCCTGTATCCGTCCATGGGGCTTTCGCTGACTTTTGACCACCGGGCACTGGACGGTGCTCCTGCCGCCCGATTCCTGAAGGATCTTGGCAAAGCTCTGGAGAGTTTCACCCTGCTGCTGGCAAATTCATAACGGAGGTTTCATCATGATATATGACCTGATCATAGTAGGCGGCGGACCGGCCGGATACCTGGGGGCAGAAAGGGCCAGCCATGAGGGTCTGTCCACGTTGCTCATCGAAAGCCGAAATATAGGCGGGGTTTGCCTCAATGAAGGCTGTGTTCCTTCAAAGACGCTGCTGTATTCTGCAAAAATCCTGGAAAATGCCCGCCATGGCGAAGCCTACGGAGTCACCTGCA
>DOHE01000264.1 GCA_003535395.1 Clostridiales bacterium
ATGATATGGCGGACGTAGGGGTCATCGTCAACATCAGCGAAGACCATCTGGGGCTGGACGGGATCGAGACCCTGGAAGAAATGGCAGACGTCAAATCACTGGTAGTTGAAGCAGTCAAACCCGGAGGATATGCAGTGCTGAATGCAGATGACAAAATGACTCCCTTTTTTTTGGAAAGGATCCGTTGCAACATTATTTTGTTTTCGATGAACAAGGACAACCCTCTGGTTCTGGCACACATTCGAAACGGAGGCATTGCTGTTTTAAGGAGGGGCAGATCCCTGTACCTCCAGAACGGGAACAAAACCATCCGGCTGCTCAAAACAGCAGAGATCCCTGCAGCCATCGGGGGCATCCTGGAATGCAATATTGAAAATGCACTGGCCGCAACAGCGGCCATGTATGCGCTGGGAGTGCCGCCGAACATCCTTCGCAGGGCGCTGCACACTTTCAATGCGGATGAGGTGCAAAACCCCGGCCGGTTCAATTTGTATGACATGGGGGGATTTCGAGTTTTGCTTGATTACGGGCACAACCCGGCCGGATACCGGGCAGCTGTTCAGTTTATACGTCAACTCGGGGCTGCCAGACGGATTGGGATCCTTGGAATGCCTGGAGACCGGCTGGACAGGCAGATCAGGGAAACAGGTGCCATCTGTGCCGGTGAATTTTCCAGGTATATTATCAAAGAAGATCGGATCAAAAGGGGACGACAGCCTGGAGAAGTTGCAGCCTTGCTGCGGGATGCACTTATGGAGCGTGGAATCGACCTAAACGATGTCATCCTCATCGAAAATGAACTTGAAGCATTGAAATATGCAGTACGGCATGCAGTCCCCGGAGACCTGATCGTCATGTTCCATGAGGATTTCAAGCCGGCGGCGGAATGGATCCACAACTATCAAAACAAAACATGGACGGCCTGTGAAAAACCCTGTATAATATCAGAATAGTACTAATTGATGAGAGAGAGAGAAAATATGCGTATTGCGGTGGTAGACGGCCAGGGGGGAGGCATTGGGAAAACCCTGGTGGAACGGCTGAGGCTGACTTTTGGGGAGCATCTTCGGATCCTGGCCCTGGGGACGAATGCCATGGCCACATCGGTCATGTTAAAGGCCGGGGCGAATGAAGGCGCATCCGGTGAAAATGCGATCCTGTGCAATGTTTCAAAGGTTGATCTGATCCTGGGGAGCATCGGGATCCTGGCCGCTGACTCGATGCTGGGTGAGCTGACTGAAGGAATGGCTGCGGCCATTGCCAGAAGCCCTGCAACCAAGATCCTGATCCCGCTTAACCGCTGCAATCTCCACGTGGCGGGGACCCGGAACGATCCTTTGCCTCACAGCATCGATGAAGCGATGAAGCTTGTATGCTCATACAGGGAGGATCACGAAAATGTGTGAAGCCAATGTGTATATGCGGGATGAAACAGGCCATGACCGGTTGTTTATGGAGCATGTCGATATAATCATACCCGGACCGGACGGCCTGTATATGGAAAATATCTTTGGAGAGAGAAAAAAGGTGGATGCTGTCATCCAGGAGATGCAGCTTGTATCCCACCGGATCATCCTAAGCCGGCCGGGGTCAGCCTGATCATGCACCAAAGTGGGCTGACGCCCACAACACCCGTAAGAGACTAATCCCCGGAATGAATCGTGCCGGATTCCTGCAGATATACTTTGGAAGAATTTCTGCCCTCGGATGCATCATATGCTGTGGCTCTCTTTTCGCACAGGTAGCGGAGTATAGCAAATTCGACCAAATTGGTCAATGACCGGTGTTCCTCCCGTGCCAATGTCTCCATCTGATCAAAAATACTTTCATCCAGCCGCAATGTGAATACTCGCTTGTTCGTTGCCATGTTCGTGCCACCTTCCCCTTCCGCGCAAATACAAACCGACCCTATAGTACCATGCCTTTGTATATTTGTATGCAGTCACTTGACAGCCAAGTGACATCATGATATTATATAATAAATAACATAAATAGAAAATTATAGCAGATAGACAAAGGAAACAGGTCTGAATCCTATGAGACTTAAGATGTGCAGCAACGGGAGGGATCATCATTTGTGGTCCCTGTCCGGAGGAACCTGGATACTTCTTGCGGAACAGGTTTTCTCGTACCAGGTGGATCCTTTCAGCGGGAAAGTCATTATTCTCAGCTTTAAAAACAAAGGTATTTATTCTGTATATCCGGATGGTTTTGAAGGGATACAGCTCTTTTCCTCTCCGGTTTATGAACCGTTTTTCTGTGAAGACGGGTATATATATTTTACTTCCTGTCCCTTTGGGATTCTCAGGATCCGTCCGGATGGCAGCGGTTTGAAGCGGATCTGCAGGGAACAGAGGGAATGCCGGCTTGAAGCTCTTAAGGACGGGATTCTTACATACTCTGTAGGATTTGATTCATTTCAGTTTGATGTACGTCACGGGAGTTTTGTTCATGGGATCCCGGTGGATCCCATGCCGAAGTGGATCCATATATTGTATCGTTTCATGGCGGAAAATTTTGTTTTACGAAAAGCAGACATGCAAGTCCCCGAGGGCACATCCCCGCTTAAATCGCTGGAAATCCTTCTTAAAAGGGTGGATTTCCGGGAACCGGGCATGATGAGAAAAGCTGTTGCATTGAACAGAATGACAGTACTGGTGAAGTCTTTGAATATCAAGTCCAGCGGGGAGATGATCCGGGTTTTGGAACGGATTTTTGCTTCCGCCCGTATACACGGAGGTTTGGATACGGATTACTTCATCTCTCGTCTGGAGCAAAGGATCGAAGCGATACGCAAGGCATATCCACGGGTTTACCTCCAATATCTGCTCCATACCACCGGGGATCTCCTTTTTTCCGGAAAACCCGGTGCAGATACCAGCCGATCCTTTGCTGATGACAATGAGGAAATATTTAAAACCGCCGGTCTTGCACCCGAGACCATACAAGATGTCGAGCTTCCCACCGCGAAGGAGCTTCCCACCGCGAAGGGGCTTCCCACCGCGAAGGGGCTGCTGACAGGAAAGGTGTTGCCTGAAAATATACGGGACTGCATCCGATATATAAACAGGGACAGGATCCTGATGATCGAAAGAGCCGGCAAAAAAACATGCATCCATGATTTCCAAACCAAGTATATCTGCAGTGAGACATTAAAATCCCTGGAGGAAAGGCTAAGCAGTC
>DOHE01000025.1 GCA_003535395.1 Clostridiales bacterium
CAAGCGGCGGTCTGTTGTTCATGACATAAACCTGCTGACTATTGATAGAGGGGATGCTTTCTGCAAATTTCTTCGACGCGGCTGATTACCTTTTCCCGATTGCCGTTAAAATTCGACAGGGTCATATGGATCAACTGCGCTGTTTCCCGAATATCATCTTCTTTGAAACCACGGGTGGTGGCTCCAGGGGTGCCGATACGGATACCGCTGGTAATAAAGGGGCTCTTGGTATCAAAGGGGATCCCGTTTTTATTGAGGGTGATCCCGACTTCATCCAGCATGCCTGAAGCTTCCTTGCCTGAAATTTCCTTCCGCGTGAGATCCACCAGCATCAAGTGCGTGTCGGTGCCTCCGGACACCAGATCATACCCTGACTTTATGAGTTCATCCGCCATCGCATCTGCATTCCTTCGGACCTGCATCTGATATTCTTTAAAAGACGGCTGAAGAGCTTCCCGGAACGCTACCGCCTTGGCGGCGATGGTATGCATCAGGGGGCCGCCCTGGGTGCCCGGGAAAACCGCGCTGTCAATGACTTTGGCATATTCCTGTCTGCACAGGATCATACCGCCCCGGGGTCCGCGCAAAGTTTTATGTGTCGTGGTGGTCACAAAATCTGCATGGGGAACGGGACTGGGATGGATCCCGGCAGCTACAAGCCCCGCGATATGTGCAATATCTGCCATCAGGAAAGCTCCGACCTCATCTGCGATCTTCCGAAATGCGGAAAAATCGATTTCACGAGGGTAGGCACTGGCTCCGGCCACGATCATTTTCGGTCTGGCTTCCAATGCGATCCGGCGCAGGGCTTCATAATCCAGCCGGCAGTCTTCTCTCCGCACACCGTAGGATACAACGCGAAAATACCTGCCGGAAATATTGGCAGGCATTCCGTGGCTAAGGTGTCCGCCATGGGCCAGATCCATGCCCATAAGGGTATCCCCGGGTTTGAGCATGGCAAAAAATACGGCAGTATTTGCCTGCGCACCTGAATGTGGTTGTACATTGATATGATCGGCGCCAAAAAGTTCCCGGGCTCTGCTGATGGCCAGTTTCTCTGCCATATCCACAAATTCACAGCCTCCGTACCAGCGCTTGTCCGGGTATCCTTCAGCATATTTATTGGTGAGTGGTGTTCCCATCGCCTCCAGCACGGCTTCAGATACAAAATTTTCGGAAGCGATCAGTTCGATCTTGTTCCTCTGACGCTCCACTTCCTTGTTGATGGCTGATGCAATCTCCGGATCTGCGCTGTTAAGAAGTCTGGTTTTAAACATTTTTTTCGGCTCCTTCATAAACTCATGGATGATATTTTATACAATTCATCCCGATCCGGCAAGTCTATCTTGTCGAACCGGCCCGTATCGTGCAATAATTTGCTGCCGGAATCATTGAATCTGCCGATGACCGTCGCTTTGATCCCCTGTTTTTGGAGTTCCTGTACCAGGGCCGGACCTTCCTGGCAGGCGATCAGCATGCTTCCGCTGGAAATCAGCTTTAAAGGATCCAGGCGAAACCGGAAACACAATTCCCGGGTAACGGATAATACGGGGATCTTTTCCCGGTCCACCACCACGCCGGTGGCAGAAGCCTCACAGAGTTCCCAAACAGCCCCCAGGATCCCTCCTTCGGTGGCATCATGCATGGCGTGAACCCCAAAGGCAGCTGCCAGCAATCCTTCCTTCACTACACTGATCTGGCTTCCCAGAGCATTGGCCTCCTCCCACTGGGTTTTTGTCAGGATCCCCGCCAGTTTGTCTTTATAATCCGTCGCAACTATGTAAGTCCCTTCCATGGCTGCCCACCGGGTCATCACCAGATCGTCTCCCGGTCTGACTCCGCTGGATCGAACCATGCCGCCGGGTTGGATCAGTCCGATCCCGGTGCCTACCAGCACCGGCCGATTTACAGAATCCGTTATTTCCGTATGCCCTCCCAAAATCGAAACAGAAAGCAGGCTGGATGCTTCTTCCACCTGCGACTGGAAGGTTTTGACCCGCTCCATATCCGTACCCGGAGGCATCAGCATGACCAGCAGGATTCCAAGCGGGATGGCTCTGCTTGCCGCCAGATCGTTGCAGCAGATATGGACTACGATCCGCCCGGCATTGGCCATGGCTGCAGTGACGGGATCGGTAGTAAGCACGCAATGCATCGCGCCCGGATCCACAGCGCAGCAGTCCTCTCCCACCGCCGGACCTGCGACCACTTCGCGACGGGTCTGGGGCAGGTTGGCCAGTATCAGGTTTTTTAGAAGGTCGTTGGGTAATTTTCCGGTCTTAAGCTTCATGGGACCGTCCTCCTGCCCATTTCATGGTTTCCATGTCTGACAGAGCTTTCTTTACCATTTCATCCAGGTCCAGCCGGCTTTCATAGCGCTGTACCCTATCCGTCCTGGGCCGGGTGTTGGGATGCCGGCTGTTGAATACAGTGCAGCAGTCCTCGTAGGGAAGGATGGAAGTCTCATAGGTGCCTATTTTCCTGGCCAGCTCCACCACCTCGTTTTTGTCCATGCCGATCAGAGGACGCAGGATGGGAATCGGGATCCCGGCTCCGGTAACCGTCAACCCCTGTATGGTTTGACTTGCCACCTGGCCTAAGCTCTCCCCGGTGATCAGGGCATGCAAACCTCTCTTTTCCGCAACTTCCTGTGCGATCTGCATCATGATCCTTCGGGTGAGGATGGTCTGATGATCTTCAGGAACCTTGTCCCGGATAGTTTCCTGTATGGAAGTGAACGGAACGACATGCAGTGCAAAATAACCTGAATAGGAAGACAGTATCCCGCCCAGGGTCTGCACTTTCTCTCTGGAACGAAGACTCGTATATGGATAACTGAAAAAATGGATGCCTTCCAGCGTCATCCCCCGCCTTGCCATCATCCATCCCGCCACAGGGCTGTCAATGCCTCCGGACAGAAGCAGCAGCCCCTTTCCTCCCGTCCCGACCGGCAGTCCGCCGCAGCCGGGAATGCATTCCGTATAAAGATACGTCTGTTCCCTGACTTCCACAAAGACTGTGAAATCCGGGTTTTTCACATCGACTTTGAATTCCGGAAATTGTTCCAGGATCATAGCTCCCAGTTCCCGCATAATGCCTGGCGAATCCAGAAAAAAAGATTTATCTCCTCTGCGGGCATCCACCTTAAAGGTATGAAATGAGTTTTTGGATACCCGTTCACGGGTCAGTTCCACAGCCTTCTGCTTTATGACGGGCCAGTCTGTCGGGATTTTCCATGCCGGGCTGACAGAGGTGATCCCGGGTACCCGGGATATCGCCCGGAGGGCCCCGGACATGACAAACGAGTCGTCTTTCGGTTCCACATAGATTCTGGACTGGGACAAAACCAAACCGAATTCACCCATGCCCTCCAGACTGTGCCGGATATTTTTAAGGAGTACCCTTTCAAATGCATGGCGGTTCAAGCCTTTCAACATGATTTCACCGCATCGGACCAGGATGATGGACTGCATTTTATTTTCCTCCGCAAATCGTTTTCAAAGCGGATACCAGTTCCGCTGCTTCTTCCAGGGTATTCATGTATGACAGGCTGATGCGGATGGTGCCGTCAATAACAGCCGGTTTCAGACCCATAGCCTGAAGCACATGACTGCGGTTTTTTCTCCTGGAATGGCATGCAGAACCGGTGGATACAAAAATCCCCCGGGATTCCAGCTTGTGCAGGATCACTTCCGCCTTCAAAGCCGGGAAGGAAATACTTAGAATATAGGGGGAAGCGTCTTCCGGAGATATGATGATGCAGCCGGGGATGCAGGAAACTTCATCCCGGATTCTCCTGTGGAGGCCATCCACATGACGATAGGCAAGCCGGATCCCTTCCATGGCTTTTTCTATGGCCATACCCATTCCGGACAGAGCAGGAACATTTTCCGTGCCGGGCCGGATGCCTGACTCCTGGCCACCTCCGGCCATCAAGGGAGAAACATGGATCCCTTCAGCT
This sequence comes from Clostridiales bacterium, assembly GCA_003535395.1. Lineage (GTDB taxonomy): Bacteria > Bacillota > Clostridia > UBA8921 > UBA8921 > UBA8921. Next base: position 3,962 of record DOHE01000025.1, read on the forward strand.
ATATATAAAAGACCCGAACCTTTCGGGCCGTGGATCTTGTGTCCGCTTGCCGTCAGCAGCTGGATTCCCTGCTGCTGCGGTTTCACAGGGATCTTGCCAAATGACTGCACCGCATCCACATGCAAAACGGTCTGTGTGTTTTTCCGCCTGCAGCAGTCTGCAATTTCATCCAGAGGCTGTATGGCTCCAGTCTCATTGTTCACACTCATGACGCTCACCAGGGCTGTATCCGAATCCAGCAGGGCATCCAGATGGTCCGTCAATATTTTTCCGTCGATTCCGGATCTTATGAATTCCACCTGGTAGCCCAGCGCGCCCAGCATCCCGGCCTGATTGAGCACAGAGGGATGTTCCACCGAGGAAAACAGTACTTTCCTGCCCTTCCTTCGGTTTGCGGCCAGGTATCCTTGAAGAGCGATGTGATTGGCCTCCGTACCTCCGGAAGTGAAGCAGATACATCCCGGATCTGCTTCAAGAGCTCTGGCGGCTGCTTTACGGGACTTAATCAGCAGTTTTTCCGCTTCCATGCCCAGGCTATGGAGGGAGGAAGGATTTCCGAAAATTTCATGGGATACCCATGACATATGGGCAATGACCTCATCCAGAGGACGGGTGGTGGCGCTGTTGTCAAAATAGGCCTTGATGGCAGATCCCGTCATATTCGCAACCTGAGACCTTCCCGCATATTCAACGTGCTTTCTGTCACACGGCCGTCGAAACCGTTTCCTGCAGCCAGTCCTATTTGCACAGGCTGAGGAGAACGCCCGCAGCTACAGCAGAGCCGATGACCCCCGCCACATTGGGACCCATGGCGTGCATCAACAGGTAATTTGAAGGGTTGGCCTGCTGTCCTACTTTTTGGGAAACCCGTGCGGCCATGGGCACGGCAGAAACCCCGGCGGACCCGATGAGCGGATTCACTTTCCCTCCTGTGAGCAGGTACATCAGTTTCCCTAAAAGCACTCCTCCGGCAGTGCCGATGCTGAACGCTGCAAGCCCAAGTACCAGGATGCCCAGAGTTTTGGGATTTAAAAATGCATCTGCACTGGCCGTGGCTCCCACAGAGACCCCCAGGAATATGGTGACAATATTGATCAGCTCATTTTGCGCTGTTTTGCTCAAACGCTCCACCACACCGCTTTCCCGAAGCAGGTTCCCCAACATCAGCATACCGATGAGGGGGGCAGCACTGGGCACGAGCAGCGAAGTAACGATGGTCACCACGACAGGGAAAACCACTCTTTCTGTCCGGGATACTTCCCTTAGCTGGGACATGACGGTCTCGCGTTCCTTGCGAGTCGTCAGTGCTTTCATGATGGGCGGCTGAATCAGCGGGACCAGGGCCATATAGGAATAGGCTGCGATGGCGATGGACCCCAGCAGATGAGGCGCCAGCCGGGTCGCCACGAATATCGCCGTCGGTCCGTCCGCTCCCCCGATGATGCCGATGGATCCGGCCTCCGGAGTTGTGAATCCAAGAAAAATAGCTCCAATATATGTGATAAAGATTCCGATCTGGGCAGCGGCCCCCAGCAACAGACTGTATGGATTGGCAAGAAGCGGTCCGAAGTCGGTCATGGCACCGATCCCGAGGAAGATCAGGGGTGGGAACAACCCAGTTTTTACTCCCTGGTAAAGCAGCGAAATCAAACCTCCGTTGGGATCGTGGGAACTTAATCCACCGCCGGGCAGGTTTGCCAGCATCATCCCGAAAGATATGGGAAGCAGCAGCAGAGGCTCATATTTTTTTACAACTGCCAGATAGATCAAAAAACAGGACACAAGGATCATGACGAACTGCCAGGGGTTCTCTTTGAGCCCCAGTATCAGTCCGGAACTGCCGGCCATATCTGTAAGTGTGATCATCAATTTCTCAAACATATCGGTTCCTCCCTTAGATGCCCTGTATTCTGCCGCTGGATTGAACAAGCCTTCCGACCCGGTTCCAGACAGGCGAAGTGCCGGATACCTTCCGCCAGGATGTGACGGCAAAAGGCTTGTCCGCCAGTTCGGGACAGGAGGAGCGATAGGCCATGACTGCAGCCGTCAGTACAGCGATGATGGAATGATCCGCACGGTCAGCCGGGTCAGCCGGCTTAGGTGCAGGAGCTTTCAGTTCCATGGCTGCAGGTGCCGGAGATGGCAGGACAGGAGGATGAGCCGGTGCATTATCCTTGGGCGTTTCTGCTTTTCTTTTTTTTATGGTCATCGGGATCAGAAGGATCAATCCGGTCAGCAGGATCAATGCAAAAAAAACCACTGCGATCCCGGTCAAAAGTACATTCAGAGAATCCAGCATCGTATCAGCCTCCACTGAAATAAAATCGTCCATATACTTTTAACACAGATCACAGCCTCAAGTCAACCTCCAGATCCCATTTCCTTATTTTCACCTGTGTACCGGAGAATTGTCCGTATCTTTCGTTTTCTGGCGTTTTCTCCCGTTCCTTCGGACCGCCGTGCNNCCCATGCGGACTCAGGCAGGCGCTGGGTTTTTTTTGATTTATAGCTGATTTTCCGGCTGACTCCCTGCACCGTATCCCCTCTGTACACCCGATTGTCCAGGATACGGCATACTGTGGCAGGATGCCAGCCTGGCTTTGGATCCTGATCTGCCTTTTGTTTGGCCGCTCGGGGTCGTCCTGGAGGTGCGATCCCGGACCGGTTCAGAAACCGGGCGATATCGGAGCAGTTCGAGCCGTCCAGATACAGGGAAAAGATCTTCCTCACTACATCCGCTTCCGGTCCAAAGATGACAAGCCGGTTGTGAAGAACCGTTGATTTCCTGTATCCGTAGGGAGCTGTGCCGATATAGTCGCCGCGCGCGATGCGGTGCTTCAAGCTTGACCGGGTCTTTCGGGAGATGTCCATCAGATAGCGTTCATTATACCAGGTATCGATCCCCAACGTCTCGCTGCCGTTCCAGGTATCGTAACGCCCGTCCCGGGTCAGCACCCGGACCCCCTTTTCTTCCAGGTTTTCAATAAAAAGAAGTGTCTGGGCATTGCTGCGACCCAGCCTGGACAGGTCTTTCAGCAGCACCAGACTGATCCTGCCTGCATCGGCATCTTCTTTTAGCCGCATAAGACCCGGCCGGTCAAACAAGGCGCCTGACATATTGGGATCTTCATACACAGCGACCACCCTGCCCAGCTTGCTTTCCTGAACATAGGCCTTTAACATGTCCTTCTGGGTTTCCAGGGTGTCTTTTCCTGTTCCGCTTTCTTCCCGGCTTTCCCGGACATAGATCCCGATGCGAAAGTTTTCATTCTGCTTTTCCATAACGCGCTGCTGCATGTCTGTCTGTCCCGTATAATTACATGCACAAACAGCCGGATTCATACCTGGTATGCGGTCAAACGATTCTTCCGGAGATGCCGGAAACCGGTATCAGCCTTTTTTCCGTCAGAATGAGATCGACAGGGATATCGTAGGGCATTGCGGGGATTTCAGGGACAACCTGACACTCAAAAGCCAGCCCTACACGAAGGCAATGGGAAGACAGGCGTTTCATAAAGCGGTCATAATATCCTGCTCCATATCCCAGGCGGGTCCCGTCGTATGAAAAGGCGACGCCCGGGACCAGGATCAGATCCAGGGTCGCAGGATCCAGGGGAGTTCTGCCAGTGGTCAGGGGTTCAGGGATCCCGTATCTTCCAGGCCGAAAACAGGGCGCTTCCAGAGAATCGACCGGATAGGCCTCCATCTGCACATCGGATATGACTACCGGAAAACATACGCTTGCCCCCATGGATAATAACTCTGTCAATATCCCTTTCACAGGGACTTCCTTTCGCACAGGCATATAACCCATCACCCGCTGTGCCGTCTTAACTGCAGGCTGTTTCAGAAAATCCGGTTCCATATTCTGAACGCCTTTTTGCACATAAATGTCGGGTAAGGCTTCCCGGGCTTTTAATGCCCGTATTCGGAACTCATTCCTCTCCATACATCATGCATTCCATATACTCATCCATGAAGTCAGAACGGGCAGAAAGCTCTACATACTGTATTCGGCTGCTGATTTCGCCTGCCTGCCGGAGCATATTGACCGATATCAGGCCTTCCACCGCTCCAGCCCCGGCCGCATTGCCCAGAGAAACGATCTTTCCGCCTGTATCCGATGGAAGAAGTCCAATGTCCAGTGCGCTGCTCACGTCAATATAGCTGCCGAATCCGCCTGCCAGGTAGATATGGCGAATATCCGAATACTGTATCCCTGCTTCTTTCAGAAGAATGCGGGGTCCCGCCGCAATAGCCGCTTTGGCGTTCTGCAGTTCGCGTACATCCTTCTGGGTGATGGCGATATCCAAGGTGCCGGCGGTTTCCTGCTGAGGCACCAGAAGAAAAGCTTTCATCCCATCCAGGGTGATCAGCCGGTCGTGATAATAAAGTCGTGTGCTTTCCGGCATTTCTTCCAGATCCTGAATCCTGCCTGTGACATCGATGATCCCTGTTTCCAGCATGCCGGCAATGGCATCTACGATGCCGGATCCGCAAATACCCAAAGGTTTTCCGGAAGATATGACCGTAAATGAAAATTCCGGTTTCTTTTTTTGTTTGTTGTAGAGGGTTACGGTATCGATGGCTCCCCCGATCCCGGGCATGCCGTTTCGTATGTTTGCGCCTTCAAAAGCGGGGCCTGCCGCTGTAGAGCAGGCAAAAATATGGTCCCGGCTGCCCAGCGCGATTTCCCCGTTGGTCCCAAGGTCCAGCAGCAGGGCATATGTGGGGCTTTCATACAGACCGCTGGACAGGATGGCTGCCACTGTATCCGCTCCAATATAGGCGGAGACAGAAGGCAGTGCCACCAGCTTGGATCCCGGAAGCACATCAAGACCGAGGGCTGCCGCATCCAAAATATGCATGGAAGTCGTGGCAGGAATAAAGGGCGCGGAAGCGATGTTCCGGGCGTCCAGCCCAAGCAGGAAATGGATCATCGTAGTGTTGCCCACCACCGTGATCAGATTGAGGTCTGACGCAGATATGTGTGCTTTTTGACAGAAATAGCCGATGATCTCATTGAAGCAGTCCAGAATGACCCGCTGCAGCTCCTTTGTACCTTCAGGATTTTCCATGATATGACTGATGCGTGATATGACATCCGCCCCGTACGTGCGCTGAGGGTTCATGCAGGAATATACCTCTTTCTTCCTAAATGTCACCAGATCCACCAGGTAGGCGGCAATGGTCGTGGTGCCGATATCCACGGCCATGCCGTAAAGACGGGTGGAACGGTCCCCGGGTTCGATGTGCATGATTTCATCACAGCAGGATGTAATGGTGACATTGAACCCGCAGGACCGTAAAATCGAAGGAAGTTTTGCCATGAGATCCAGATTGCAGCGGGTGGCTCCGGTGACCTGATATATCCGTTCCAGATCTCCTCTTTGATCTTCCAGCCCCGGCATACCCAAATCCATATACCGTTTCTTCACCATGGACATGGGAACGATGGCACGTTCATGTCCATCCGTCTTGATGATCGCTTTTTCATCTGAATCGGGGATATATACATCGGCATTTCCAGTCAGATACGTTTTGCAGGCCAGCCGATAACCTCCGGAAACAGCTTTTGAACCGATTTTAGCGATTTCTTCCTCACCGGGTTCCTTTGCCGGTCCTGCCAGCCGGATCAGACACTTGCCGCAAGTGCCCTTACCCCCACAGGGTGCCGCCATTTCCAGGGAAGCTTCCCGGATCACGTCCAAAAGCCTTGTTTCAGGTTTCACATCCACCTGTACGATATTTCCGTTGCTGTGTATCTGAACCGTATACCCCATAGGATCCGCTCCGTTCCTTCTATGCTTGACCGCTGCTGAGACTGAATTCCTGCCGCCATTTTTCCAGGTATTTTCCCAATGCCAGCATGGAAACCACCTGTACCGGCAGCAGCAGGCTAAATTGCATGACCCGTCCCGGCAGGATCGCCAGGTATGTAACCTTCTGCAGCAATGTCAGCCAATATGTATTCAAAAATATAGTAATCAAAATTCCAGGTACCGAAAACGCCAGCAATGAACGGACCAGAGTGACGGGTCTTTTATGAAAGAAAAATCCGTAGGCCAGTCCATACAAAGCGGCACTGATCGTAAATCCCGGGAAGAAGGCTCCTCCTGTCGGGAAAAGAAAGTACCCCACCACATCCGCAGCTGCAGCTGTCAACGCACCCACATACGGGCCAAATATATAGGAAGTGACCACGATGGGTAGAAAGTTGAAACTTAAACGAACCGTGCTTCCAAAAAGTTCAAGCCGTAAGATCCGGGTCAAAACTACATTCAAACCGATCATCAATCCTAAAACAACTACAGTTCTCGTGCCAATACGCAACTTGCTGCCTGAATCCATCTTTCACGCATCCTCTCCATTTTTTTCGGCGGTCAAACCGCCAGCGGCACAACCATTTCCTGCGGCTGGGACAGGAAACTCAACGCATGAGCCACTAAAAGAGGGACGCCCTTTTAATGGCAGCGGAATGCAGCGTGGATACCGCAAACCCTATCGCAGTCAGGGTTTTTCGTCCGGCGGCAACTTCCCGTCCGACCGGCACTTTACGCATCCATGCCTACTCTGCCAGTATGCTTGGTGACAGTATACAAAAGCCGGAAGGAAATTGCAACCAGTAATCGCATGCACTGTGTAAACCTGTAATCGCCGGTAACCACATGCAGCGCATGCGCCTGTAATCGCCGGTAACCACATGCAGCGCGTGCACCTGTAATCGCATGCATTGACAGCCATGGAGAAATAAGGTAACATTTTGAAGGATACAGCCAATGGACTCTGTCCGGCCGGGACCGTGACGGGACATTATCCGTTTGATTTAATACAGCACAGATCCGTGCTGGTTTGATAAAAATTTTTATTTTATTGGAGGATTGTTTGTGTCTCAAAAAAAAAGAAAAAAGTCTGCTGGTCAAACCGGGAAACTGAAGGTGATCCCTTTGGGAGGGCTGGGTGAGATCGGCAAAAACATTACCGTCATCGAATACGGTAATGATGTCCTTGTTGTTGACTGCGGACTGAGTTTTCCGGATGACGACATGCTGGGCATCGACCTGGTGATCCCTGATATTTCCTGGCTGGTCAAACAAAAGGACAGGATCCGGGGCATCGTTCTGACCCACGGTCACGAGGACCATATCGGCGCCCTCCCCTATTTTTTGAAAGAAATCAATGTACCCGTATACGGGACCCGCCTCACCATCGGGCTGGTAAAACTGAAGCTGGAAGAACACGGCATCCTGGAGAGATCCACCCTGGTCGTTATAGACCATCATCACAGTGTGGACCTGGGCATCTTTACCGTGGAATTCATACCGGTATGTCACAGTATCCCGGATTCCACCGCTCTTGCCATATACACCCCTGTAGGGACCCTTCTGCACAGCGGAGATTTCAAGATCGACCATACTCCCATCGACGAGGTCCCCATGGATTTGTCCAGGATCGCTGAAATCGGTAAAAGCGGTGTATTGCTGCTCATGTGTGACAGCACCAACGTGGAGCGACGGGGCTATACTATGTCGGAAAGCACGGTGGGAGAATCCTTCGAACAGCTTTTTATGGAAGCTGGCGGCCGGATCCTGGTAACCACCTTCGCTTCCAATGTTCACCGGATCCAGCAGGTGGTGGATGCGGCTTATAAATTCAACCGCAAGGTGGCCATCGCCGGCAGGAGTATGGAAAAAGTGGTTTCACTGGCCATGGAGTTGGGATACATCAAGATTCCGCCGGATTGTCTCATCAGCCTGGACCGGATCAACCGCCATAATCCTGAGCATCTTTGCATCATCACTACCGGCAGCCAGGGGGAGCCCATGTCCGCCCTGACGCGCATTGCCGCTTCCGAATACAAGCGGGTGGAAATCGGTTACGGGGATACTGTCGTGATCTCTGCTTCCGCCATACCTGGAAATGAAAAACTTATTTCCAGGGTTATCAATGATCTGTTTAAAAAAGGCGCGGATGTAGTCTACGAAAAACTTGCGGAAATCCACGTTTCAGGGCACGCCCATGAAGAGGAACTTAAAATCCTGCACTCCCTGGTCAAACCCCGGTTTTTCATGCCGGTTCACGGAGAATACCGGCATTTGGTCCATCATGCCCGATTAGCCCAGAACCTGGGCTTGCCCCGGGACCGGATCTTCATTATGGAAACCGGGAATGTTCTTGAATTGAACGGGGAAGAAGCCATGGTTTCCGGCAGCGTAAATTCAGGCAAAATCCTGGTGGATGGACTGGGCGTGGGTGATGTGAGCGGGATGGTGCTAAGAGATCGGAAACACCTGGCCGAGGACGGCATGGTGGTGGTTGTCATCACCGTAGAGGGAAGCTCCGGTTCCATCCTGGCCGGCCCGGATATCATCAGCCGGGGTTTCGTCAATACGCGGGATTCGGATGATCTCATCGGGAAAATGCGTGAAGTGATCCTGACCGCTCTTCGGTATTGCGAAGAAAAAGGCAAGCACGACTGGAGCACCCGGAAATTGGTGATCAAGGACAAACTTCGGGAATATATCCTGGATAATACAAAACGTAAGCCCATGATCCTTCCTGTTATCATGGAGATCTGACCGGAAAGGCATCAATTGGAAAAATCTGCTGGATAATGTGGACGATACAGAGCCGCTCTTTTGTCCTGTCCGCCCACCCGCAACCCGGGATCGGGAACACCCAGGGCGTACAAGTCGGATGCCAGCCGCCCCAGTTCCAGCTGACGCAGCACTTCCGCGCGAAACTCCCCTTTCCTGCGCAAAACCGGTGCCGTGCTGCCCGTGATAAGCAGGAGACCCCCGCAACCAGCTCCTTGATGCTCTTCCGTGCATTCCGGCCTTTCAGACACAGCGGATTGGCGGTTTACACTGTTGATCTTTCGGATCAGGTCTCTGCCCTTGTCATTGAATGCCAAAACCCGGACCAGATCCGCGTTGATGACCCGCTGATCTTCCTTTTGCATGCCTGCAAGCGCAGAGATCATGATGCGCCGGATCCTTGAATCGGGATACCTGCGCGTTCCAGCAAGCCGTACAAGATCCGCCGCGGTCGCTGAGTTTACGGCTGCGGTTTTTAAACGGTTTTCCAGGCCTTCGGATACGTCCGGCAATGCAGCCGTTTCCTCCGGCGTCATCCGGCGCAATACAGACAGGATCACTGTGCTGAAATCTTCCAGATCCACCGGTCCGCTTCCGGCCAGGAAGGCTTCCTGCAGTGCTGTTTGACAGGGTCCCGGCATATATTCATCCAGAAATCCCCAATCTCCTTTGTCGTCCCTCTCTCCTGGCAAAATTCCCGAAGACCTGTCGTGGATCAGGTTTCGGATCGCCGTTGCACTGGACAGTCTTCCGGATACGGTGATCTCCCGGTCGCCTGCTCCCTGGCGGAGTATGGTCATGGGGACCATCCGGCTGTTGTGTGTTTTCAGTGCCTTGATGTATTCGATCCCCAGAATATCGTTCGGAGAGGATAAAAGGGCGGCCGATTCCGGAAGCAGTTCGGCCACAGCTACCTGCCGGGCTGCAGCAAAAGAAAGATCGGCCTTCAGATGACGGCGCAGGGATCGTCTGAATTCTTCGGGTTCGCCTGCCAGGAGGTCTGCAACCTGCACAAGCGACTTTAAATCGCCGGACTCGCTTCCAAATGAAAGGCAGTCGATGATCCCCAGCGCGTCCAGCACTTTTACCGCTCCTGCGGCAAAGATCCCGGCACTTGCATTGGCATATGGAAACGGCAGTTCCAGTACCAGGTCTGCTCCGCCTGCCACTGCGCATCCGGCGCGAACAAATTTGTTAACGATGGCAGGACCGCCCCGCTGGACAAAATTTCCGCTCATGATGCAAACAACAGAGTCAAACCCGCCTTTCCTGCGGGTTTGCCGGATATGGTACAGATGCCCGTTGTGAAATGGATTATATTCGCTGATAATGCCTGCTGTTCCTGTCATCTTCCTGTCTCTCCGGATTTACTTTGCGAGAGGCGGCTTTGTGGGTGCATACCGTGCGGCATGACTGACCGGAAGCATTATCCGGTAAGAAGCTCCGCCCTCGGTTTTATTCGAGATCTCGATGGATCCTCCGTGCATATTGACGATCGCGCGGGTAATGGCCAGTCCCAGCCCGGTGGACCCGCCCGTGCCCTTGTAAAAGCGCTTGAAGGCATTTTTCAGGTCTTCCGGGGTAAACCCAGGACCATCATCATGCACATGGATCTCGTAAAACCCGCCCCGGTTCAGGCCTGTGTCCACCCAGACCCGGGAGGATGCATGGCGCAGACAGTTCCCGAGTATATTCATCAATGCCTGTATGATCTTGTCCCTGTCCAAAGTGAGTACAGCAGGGTCTCCCGGACTGATTTCAATGTTTTTTCCCTCAGTCAGGGCCAGACCGCGGACTTTTTCAACACTTTCCTCCACCAGCTCCATGATATTTTCCAGGTCCGGCCTGAAGAAATCTTCCATTGTCTCCAGTTTCGTCAGGTAAACCAGTTCCTCCACGATGTTTTTAAGCCGCATGCTTTCGTCCACCACCACGTCCAGCGCCCGTGTCACAGCTTCGTCCTTGAAAACGCCGTCCTTGATGCCTTCCGCATATCCCTGGATGGACATCAGGGGAGTTTTGAGTTCATGAGATACGTTTTGCAGAAATGTTTTCTGGGACAGATCATAGTTTTTAAGCTCCTCGCTCATGCTGCGGATGGAACCGGCAAGATCCTCAAGCTCATCACCGGTAGTGATCACCGGCAGGTTGTCAAATTTGCGCCGTGCGATATCCTTTGTGGCATTTTTCATTTGGATAATAGGTCTTGAGATGGACGAAGCCATCATCTTCCCCACAATGGCTGCAACCGCGCAGGAACAGCCCACCAGAAGCACGATGAGCAGAATCAGGCCTCCGGTAATGCCTTGAATGCTTTTAATGGGAAGATACAGCAGTACAAAGATATTCTCTGTGGGTAAAACAGAACAGATATACTGGACCCCGTCCGCTTTAAAATACTCAAACCCGCTTTCATAGGGCTGCTTTGCCAGAATCCTGTTCCAAAGTGCAGGAAGGGCTTTGGTAGTCAGGAATATCAAGTCCTGACCGGTCCTTGGTAAAAGCAGCCTTCCCTCCCGATCCACAATGGCCATGGTATATCCATAGGCCCGGAACTCCACCCCTCTGCGGAAACGATCCCGGATCAGCTGTTCAAGGATGAATTCATTGAGGGTCGCTTCGTTGTTGAGCTGACCCCCGGCAAGTTCGGAAATGATGCGGGTGCTTTTTTGGAGCTCTGTTTTGGCTTCCCGGATCGTATAAGCCCGAATGGTAAAAAGCACCAGAATGCCCATCAGTGTCATGGACAAAGCCACAAGTGCAATGTATCGACGGGTGATGCGTGCATTCAGTGTATCAGCAGCCATCGATTTTGTACCCGTATCCCCAGACAGTGACGATTTCAAGCGTGGAACCGGCATTGGAAAGCTTTTTCCTTACCCGTTTCACCAGGTCGTCGATGGCGCGGGGTTCGCCGATGTGGGTATATCCCCAGATATTCCGTATCAGCTGTTCACGGCTGTATACCTTGCTGCGGTTCTTCAGCATATACAGCAGGAAATCATATTCCTTCATGGTGAAATCGATTTCTGTTGTCCCGGATACCGCCTTTCTTTGCCCGGGAATCAAGGTCATGTCCCCACAGAGGATCTTCTCCTCAGATTCCGGTACGGCGGCTGACGGAAGCTCACCTACACGCCGGAAGATGGTTTTTACCCTGACTACCAGTTCCCGGGGACTGAAAGGCTTGGCAATATAATCATCGCTCCCCAGCTCCAGGCCCAGGATCCGGTCCATTTCCTGATCCTTTGCCGAAACGATCAGGATGGGGATCGGACTTTCCCTGCGCACTTCCCGGCAAATGGCATAACCGTCCATTCCCGGCATCATGATGTCCAGGATCATCATGTCGGGTTTTTTCCGGCGGTAGGCATCCATTACCGAAAGACCGTCGCTGAAGGTCTCCACCTGATACCCTTCCATCACCAGATAACTTTTGACCAGGTCCCTGATATTTTTTTCGTCATCTGCCAAATAAATCAGTTTGTTCATGGTACCATTATAATAACCCGGTTTTCCTTGAATTTGAACTGTTTTTTATAATTTTCACTGTTTTTACACACGAGCTGCCGAATTGACTCCAGGGGATAACAAAATTCGATAAAGTATGTTATGATGACAGCCAAGCCGGAAAAATCATCCAGAAAGGCTGTCATATATCCGTCCGGGGGGATCGGAGGCAGATGGAAATTCAGCTTAAGCATCGGGAAATCAAACTGGGCCCAATGCATGTTTTCATATTTTTTTTGTGCCTGATGCTGATCAAGTATGGTTTTTACGGTTTCCGGTACTTTCCGGTGATCGATGACTGGATCGAATTCGGGACCTATCCGATCATTCCCGGTGTGTGGGAAAATGTCATCGTAAAAGCGGGATATTATGGTTCCCGCCCTTTGGCCACTCTCTCCAATCCGTATATCTGGGGCCGGTTCTGGGATAATATGGGCATCGTCTTTTTCATACTCACCCTGCTTCACTTTTTCAGTGGATGGCTGATTTTCAGGATATTTGAAATCAACCGGATTCCGGTCAGGATCCCGTTTTTGATCGTTTACGGACTTTTACCGCTTGGATCGGAGGCTACCTATTGGATATCCGCCTCTTCACGGATTCTTACAGGTATTTTTTTCATGACCCTGTCTTGTTATTGTTTGTCAAAATGGATTCATGAGGAAGAAAACAGAAGAAAAAAGGTCCTTCTGGGTCTGTTTGTCATTTTCCATCTTCTTTCCATGGGGTATTATGAGCAGGTCAGTCTGTTGAGTTTTTTCTTCGCAAGTGCAATCATCGCGCTGAATTTCAGGGCTTTGAAAAAGAAATGGATTGCTTTCCTGCCACCAGCCCATTTCCTGCTGCTGGTACTTTATTATAAAATATTTGAGAATGTAGGCCTGGTTGCCGCCAGAGGGCAGTTTGTGTCGAAAGAAGCCGGAAAACATGCTGCCCTCGTGCTGGGAAAAATCGCAGAGATCTTTACTTCTGCCCAAATACCCCTCTACGTAAATGGATTCAGACGGGGATCAGCCATATTGCGGCAGGAGTCAATGGGATATTTGGTTTTGATTCTCTTTTTTTCCGGACTCACCTTTTGGCTGGCCTGGAAACAAGAAACCGGAACCCTTCCCGCTCAGAACGGGCTTAAGATTTTGTCCGGCCGGAACGGGCTTAAGATTTTGTTTGGGGTGGGTTTGTTTTCTGCACCGCTGCTTTTGTATTTTATTATCCAGTGGCCTGCCATCAGTTACCGTAACGCTTTCCCGTCCCTCATTGGACTGGGGCTCGTGCTTGACGGGCTGGCTGGGATCCTTTTTACGGGAAGGCCCGGAAAGCTCATACATGCGCTGGCTTTATCCGGTCTGGTTTTTGTTTTTCTGGTGGTGAACATCTCCGAAATCACCGATTATAAACACATCAGTGAGATCGATGCGCTCATCTGCAACCGCATCATTGAAGCTTCTGAAGGAACCAGTCTGTTCGACGGTGAGACGAAAGCTTTTGTTTTTAATACCAGACCCCTGTATGCGGAACTTAACATCAGCTATCAGGAACACATCCATAATGTTACAGAAAGTGACTGGGCCCTGACGGGTGCTATCCGGGCTGTGTCCAGGAATATCGGTGTCCGGCAGGTCGTACCGGTCCGGGACAGTCAAAGGATCGAAAATCTGGAATCGCTGACTTCTGCGCATTTGCTTTTCGGGATCGACGAGAACAGCAGGGTGTTTCGGCTGACATACATTCAACAGGACGAAGAGATCCTGCTGTATGCAATCCAGGGCGGAGAGCTCTTTGGCCGGATCGCGGAGAATACCTTTATCCGGATGCATGAGGCAACTTGAAGTTCATTTTGATTCTGTGACAATCCTTCACCAGAAAGTCACAAAGTGACTTTCTGCAGTGCAATCA
>DOHE01000204.1 GCA_003535395.1 Clostridiales bacterium
ACCTCTCTCCAGACAGATTCCGGCAGGAACAGGTTGGTTTGGGTGCCCCAGTCATCCCCATACCAGATCATATCCAGTTTCGCGGTCTCATGGAATTTTCTGATCAGCTGGATCTTATAATCTGCGAGTTCTTCAATGACTTCCTTCATCATTTCCGGCTCTTCAAGATACAGAACCAGCGCTTCCTCCATCCCAAAGAGAAGGTACGACCTTTCGAAGAGTCCGAACTCTACAAAGCCTTCAACCAGAAACTGTTCCCTGTCGACGCCTTCTGCTTTTTCCCGGGCACGGCTCCAGTCCCTGGCATCGACATCCGGCAGATGGATCTGCTCTCTCCATTTCCTGATATCATGTATGGTATGCCCCCCGGCCACCGGATAGGTTCCCCCTTTGGCGCCTTCCGCGAAAGCCCACTGCACGCCAAAGTCATCGAAACCGGCCCGCCCGGGCCGTTCGATGATGGGCGGTCCGACCAGGATGACATTTTCCATGCCATTGGGCACCCAGTCAGGTCTTTCATGCCTGATTGCACGCAATAAATTATCTTTTTTGGATAATAAATTCCCGACACCATATGTATTTACAGTATCCGACATTTTCTACATTCTCCTCCGGCCTGATGTATTATCCAGATGAGGATCTGCCTGGATTTCACTGCTTCCGCGCTTCCCTTGCCAGGCGTTCCCCCGTCATGATGCCTTCCCATGAGATCACGCCGCATCTTGCCGCCCATTCTTCGTATGCTGCTGCCAGCCGGACTGTAATATCAGGGTGTCCGGCCGAAAGATCCATCGTCTCCGTTCTGTCCTCCTGCATGTCATACAGCTCCCAGGCTTTGGCGTGTTTCCTGACCAGTTTCCATTTCCCTTCCCGAACAGCGGCATTGCCCTCATGCTCCCAAAAGAGCATTTTGCGTTCCATCCGGTCCGTGTCAAGCAGCGGCACCATGGACTTGCCCTCCAGCGGTGCGATCCGGTTCCCCTGATATTCTTCCGGGTATTGGGCGCCGGTCACATCCAGGATCGTTGCCATGATGTCCGTCAGCTGGCCGGGGGTGTGGCGGATGCCGCCTCTTTCTTTGATCCTCCCGGGCCAGTGCATGATGAAGGGCGTAGAGATGCCCCCCTCATGGATCCAGTGCTTGTACAGCCGGAATGGCGTATTGGAAAGATTGGCCCAGGCGACACCATAACTTTGGAATGTATTTTCTGAGCCCGGCATGACATTGGGATCGTTGCATGAGTCGACAGGCTCCCCTTTTTTGTTGGATGTCATGAACGCGCCGCTGGTAAGGACCTCCGCACATCCGCCGTTGTCGCTGAGGAAGAGGATGAGGGTATCCTCCATCTGCCCGCCGTCCTGCAAAGCCTTCAGCAGTTTGCCTATCCCCTGATCCATCCGGTCGATCTGTGCTGCATATACTTCCATTCTGCGCTTCTGCCATTCCAGGTTCTCTGCATCCTTCCACTCCGGCTGGGACGGATCCCTTTCCGTCAGCTTCCATTTCGGATCGATCAGCCCCATCTCCACCATCTGTTCGAGCCGTTCCTGGCGGAGCACATCCCATCCCTTGTCAAACCTTCCCCTGTATTTGGCGATATCCTCTTCCCAGGCCTGCAGCGGCCAGTGGGGAGCGGTGTAGGCAACATACATGAAAAATGGCTGGCGGCTGTCCCCGGCGCCCGCATGTTCCGAAAGATGCTCCTGCACGAACCGGACCGCATATTCGCTGATCGCATCTGTATAATAAAAGCCCGGGTCCCTGGCGACGTTCGGGATTTTTTCATTATCCAGGGTCAGCGTTGCTGGATTGAAATAATTCCCTGCCCCTGCGATGGTGCCGAAGAACCTGTCAAAACCCCGCTGCCTGGGCCAGTTTTCCTGCGTCGACCGGTTGCCGGTGACATGCCACTTCCCGCTCATGTATGTGGAATATCCGGCACTTTTCAATGCTTCAGCGATGGTCACGCAATTCCTGTTGAGGCTGCCGGGATATCCGTACGGCACCTGGTCTTTCGTTAAAAGCCCGACGCCTGTCTGGTGGGGGTGCAGACCGGTCAACAGGGAGGCGCGGGAAGGGCAGCAGCGCGCTGTGTTATAAAACTGGGAAAGCCGCAGTCCCTGCGCAGCAAGTGAATCCAGATTCGGCGTGTTCACCTCGCCCCCGTAGCAGCCAATATCCGAATATCCCATATCATCGTTCAGTATGACGATCACGTTCGGTTTCTTTTCCATGTTCATTTTTCTCCTTTTCCCGTATGCTGCCTGCTGTCCCCGGATCACCCGCCTGACTGGAGAAGTCATGTCCTTTCCTCCCCTAGGGAAGCAGGTCCTTCATCAGGATCTCCAGCGCCCTTTCCCGCAGTTCCGAGAGTTTGCCTGCATTCGCAGGGTCACGGATCCCGTTCACGGTTTCCAGCGGATCTGCAGCCATATCGATGAATTCCCTGAAATTTTCGTTCTTTTTTTGGATATGGATATACTTGGATGTCCCATCGCTGATGGAAAGATACCCCTCTCCTTCTCCGATCACATACCGGTGACCGCCGGCCGCCATGTTTTCCCTGAAATCCATTCCGTCGCACGGGGGGACCGTGCCTCCGGCAGCCTTCACACAGGCGGGCAGGATATCCGTCAGCATCACCATCGCCTGGCTGACCGCCCCTTCTTCTGCATCGGGATACTTGACGATCATCGGGATATTCCATACATCTTCATATCCGCAGTTGTGTTTCCCCCACAGGCCGTGATTCCCCAGCATTTCTCCGTGGTCGGCCGTGAATATGACAAGCAGGTTGCTGCCGAATTTTCTTTTTGCCGCATCCAGGATGTGCCCGACCGCATCGTCGATCAAGGCCACATTGGCCAGGTAATTCCGTCGCAGCTCCGTCCAGTATCCTTCTGTGAAATTTTTGCAGGCCCGCCCGGGGGCAGCGTGAGCTCCGTCGATCCCATCCGCCCCATGATAGCTCCTGTGATGGATCCTTGCTGCATCATCGTATTCCCCTTCACAGATGATCCTGGGATCCAGCTTTTCCATATCCACTCTGGCATAATACTCCGCCGGGGCATCAAAAGGATAATGCGGCCCGCTGAAGGACACCCAGGTGAACAGCGGGGCATCGCCGTCCAGTGCCTCGATATATTCTGCTGCCTTTCTGCCTGTCCAAGCATCCGGATGCCACTGCGCCGGCCCGGGGAATGGAAATACCTTCCCCTTCTCCCGGTCCCATGTCGCCTCCCGGTAGGCATCCAGGAATCCGGCCTTTTCCAGCTTCACGCTGTAATCATCGTAGTACCAGACGGATACCTGCTTGTCATCCTGCATTTCCAGATGATCCATCCCCAGGCTCATATAATAATCCCGCATTTCAGTTTGATACGGCTGGGTGATCTCCCACTTCACCTCCCACTATTTCACCGGCGCAAAATGGCACTTCCCGAAAAGCGCGGTCCGGTAACCGCATTTTTTCAGCTCGGTGAAGATATTGGGGAGGCCGTTATTTAATGCGCAGTTGCGGAAATTGCTGTACGCGCCGCTGTGATGCGGGACCAGTCCCGTCAGGATGGAGCACCTGGCGGGAAGACACCAGGGACTCACGGTATATGCTTTTTCAAACCGGATCCCGCTGCCGGCCAGCCGGTCGATATTCGGTGTGCGGATCGCTCTGTTCCCGTAGCAGCTGAATGCGTCCTTCCGCAGCTCATCGCCGGTGATCAGCAGGATATGCGGCTTTGGGATATGCGGCTTCGCCAGGTTCGTCATGCCGGTTCACTTCTTTCCCCTGTTCGTGGTCATTCTGACGACCATGCATGCCATCGGCGGCACGGTCAGGATATTTCCGCTGCATGCTTCCATCCTGGCGGCTTTCAGCCTGTCGGGGGCTTCAAATGTATTGTAAATGGTCACATCCTGCTCCGCAAGCACCCTGCCTTCCATTTTCACCACCTGCCCGTCCAGGACATCCACTTCATATGTAAACGCTTCTTCCGGATGTGCATTGAGGATATTCAGCACGACCGTCTCTCTCNNCTTTGAACGTACTGCTCTCCGCGAACACATCCACCGCCACATTCCCCTTGTTTGCCAGGTACATCTCCGGGATATAGGAGATGCTCTGCCGGAAGAACCCGGCGCCCCCGCTTTCGGTCACCGCCGCGGGCAGCACATTGACGAGCTGAGCCATATTGCTCAATGTCGCCACATCCGCGTTCTGCAGGAACAGATTAAAATATTTGCCCACCAGCAGCGCATCCATCATATTGAACATATGCATGCACTTGGGCTCCGGGATCGAATTATACCAGGGATTGTACTCGTCCAGGGCGATCCCGATCTCCTTCACCCTTTTCATTTCAGAACACACCTGGATAATATCACTTCGTATGATGTCATAGGAGTCCGCCACCTCCTGCATATGCTCATATAATGCCAGACAAAACTCCTTTGAATGGATCTGGTCCTGATGNNCCCACCGTCCCGATATAATGATGCATCGAGATATAATCTCCATCCTCAAAAAAAGCTTTCAGCACCTTGTAATTCCAGTCGTTGTAATAGGAAGTCATCTTATGGGCACCCAGCGGGAAGATGCATCCCGTAAGGGTGATCTTGATGGTCGGATCGCATTCCTTCATTAACTTTATGTAAGGTGCCGCTTTTTCAATATACTGCTCCGGTGTCTCCGTGTAGCCGAATTCATACGAAGCGCTGATTTCGTTTCCGATCGCCCAGTATTTAACGTTATACGGTTCAGGATGACCGTTGGCGATGCGCCTGTCCGCCCATTCCGTGCCCCCCTTCCCATTGCAGTAATCGACCCAGT
>DOHE01000219.1 GCA_003535395.1 Clostridiales bacterium
GCGCGGGCGTGCGCGAACCGTTCCGAGTGGTGGGATAGCGGCGGCCACCAACACCGTCACACGCCAATTATCACACCGATGCGCATTCCGCCCACGCTGGGGCCGGATCCCAGGCATCGCCGTCACAACTCACTTTTCGGCCACACTACCAGGCCGCTTGCGCCAGGCATAGTAGCCACTGACCGACACCTCCAGCACCCGACACATCACACTGACTCTGCATTCAGTCCGGTGCTGTTCGATGAACCGAAACTTCAGCGGCGTCGCTCCTGCGAGAAGATGCCCAGCGCTTTTTTTAGGATGTCTCGTTCTTCCCGTAAGAGATCGTTCTCGCGCCGCAGCCGCCGCATCTCCTCATCGTCCGGCTTGAGACTGCCATGGCCCGGAAAGGCATGTTCTCCGTCACTCGCCAATTCGCGCCGCCAGCGATACAGGAGACCACGCGGCAAACCCAGATCGCGTTCGATCTCGCTGACCGGACGATCAGCGGCCGTCGCCAGCGCAACAGCTTCCTGCTTGAACTGCTTGGTGAATGTCCGCCGTTTGCTTGTCATCCTTCCCTCCCGCTTTCATTGTAGTGGCTTTTCTACCACTCCACAAAACGGGGGCAAGGTCACCTTGCTATTGGTCGGTGTCGCCTGCGCGGGAACGGTGCTCAGGCGAGCCATTCGGTGTGGAACGTGCCTTCCTTGTCCAACCGCCGGTACGTATGCGCTCCGAAATAGTCGCGCTGTGCCTGCAGCAGGTTCGCCGGCAGCCTGGCGCTGCGGTACCCGTCAAAGTAGCTCAGCGCCGCGGCAAAGGCGGGGATCGGGATCCCATTCATGACAGCGGTGGCCGTTACACGGCGCCAACCAGCCTGCGCTTTGTCGATGCAGTCCTTGAAGAAAGGATCCAGCAGCAGGTTGTCGATATCCGGATCCTTGTCAAAAGCTTCCTTGATATTGGAAAGGAACGTAGACCGGATAATAAACCCGCCCCTCCACATCAGAGCGATCTCCCCGTATTTCAGGCTCCATTCGTAGGTCTGGGCTGCCGCCTTCAGGAGGGTATAACCCTGGGCATAAGACACGATTTTGGATGCGAAAAGCGCGTTTTTGATGTCCTCGATGAATACCTTCCGATCTCCTAAAAACTTGGGAACCGGACCGGACAGGATTTTGGATGCTGCCACCCGTTCGTCCTTCATGGCTGACAGACACCGGGCGTATACCGCCTCGCTGATGAGAGTCAGGGGCACGCCTTCGTCCAGGGAAGCCACAGAGGTCCATTTCCCGGTCCCCTTCTGGCCTGCGGTATCCAGGATCCGGTCCAGTGTGACGGTACCATCCTCTTCCCGGAATCCCAGGATGTCCCGGGTAATTTCAATAAGATAGCTGTCCAGCACGCCCTCGTTCCATTCCTTGAACACTTCGTGCATTTCATCCGCTGTCATGCCCAAAAATTCCCGCATCAGGAAGTAGGCCTCGCAGATGAGCTGCATATCTCCATATTCGATGCCGTTGTGGACCATTTTCACAAAATGGCCGGCCCCGTTGCTGCCCACCCAGTCGCAGCAGGGAGCTCCGCCTTCCACCTTGGCCGCGATCGCCTGAAAAACAGGCTTAACAAACGGCCATGCTGCCGGCGATCCCCCCGGCATGATGCTGGGTCCCAGCAGGGCACCTTCTTCTCCTCCGGAAACTCCGGTGCCGATATACAAAAGCCCCTTGCTTTCCACATAGGCTGTACGCCGGATCGTATCAGGGAAGTGGGAATTCCCGCCGTCGATGAGGATATCCCCCTGTTCCAGGAAGGGAATGAGAAGGTCAATAAAATCATCCACTGCCTGGCCGGCTTTCACCATCAGCATTACTTTCCGGGGCTTTTCCAGGCTGTCCGCCAGTTCCTGCAGCGACATTGCGCCGATGATCTTCTTTCCCTTCGCTCTTCCGTTGACAAAATCCGTCACCTTGCTGGTGGTCCGGTTATAGACCGCTACGGTAAATCCCTTGCTTTCCATATTGATTACGAGGTTTTCCCCCATGACTGCCAGGCCGATCAGCCCAATATCCGCTTTTTTCATAACAAACACCCCATATTTTCAAATAAATAACCTTGCCGGCAAACAAATCGCTTATCGCTTCACCCGCGCATTGCCTTCCCAAATGCTCCAGACCATCTCTTCATCTGCAGGCTGGGCGTAGTCTGTCAGAAATGTGGTGGCAAGAGCCCCGCTCGCCCAACCGAACTGGCACCATTTCTCCGGTTCCCAGCCCCTGAGGATGGCATACAGCATACCGCCCACAAAGCCGTCTCCGCCGCCGATGCGGTCCAGCACATTGATTTCCCGGGGTTCGATCACATGCCAGTGATTCCCCTCAAGCATGATCGCTCCCCACAAATGCTGGTTGGTATTGACCACCTGACGCAGTGTGGTGGCAAAAACCGATGCATTGGGGAATGCTGCCTTGACCCGGCTGATCATGCCCTTGAAGCTCTCGATTTTGTCCCCCAGATTTTTGCCTCCGGATTCCGGTCCCTGGATGCCCAGACAGAGTTGAAAGTCTTCTTCATTTCCCACAAGAATGTCAGAGACCCCTGCGATTTCCGTAAATATGGCACGCAGCTCCTTCTCCCGGTTTTTCCAGAAGGAATCCCGATAGTTAAGGTCAAAGGAAATACAGGTGCCGGATCTCTTTGCTGCTCTGGCCAGTTCCAGGCAAAAAATGCCTGTTTCCGGCGAAAGTGCCGCGATGAGACCGGAAAGATGCAGGATCTGCACACCTTCTCTGCCAAATATCTTGTCCAGATCAAAATCCTTTACATTAAGCGTGCGTCCCACTTCCCCCGCCCGGTCGTTCTGCACCCGAGGGCCCCTGGATCCGTATCCGCTGTCGGCAATGTTGAACTGGTGGCGGTATCCCCACGGCCCGCCCTGAGGAACTTCTTTGCCTTCATACTGCATATGGCGGCCGGCCAGGTTGTTTTTGATCATCTGTGCGATGGGACTGTCTTTCACAAAAGTCGTCAATACCTTCACAGGCAGACCCAGATAAGAGGAAATGCTTGCCACATTTGTTTCTGCACTGGTCACCTGCATGGTAAAGGTGTCGCTGCTGTGCACCGGCTGTCCATTCGCCGGGGTGATGCGTACCCCCATACTGGTGGGAACGACAATAGAATATGTGTACTCTTTTTTCAGGTTCATCTGCTCATCCGCTCCTTCATCCTGAGTTTCGATAAAATTATAAAGCAAATATTTGCCGTATTCCTTGCAAATCTTGCTTGAATTCCCGCAAATTTTGCCATTGTCATGAACTCTGTCCTACTCCCGTATAAATGAACCGGAGGTGATGGTATGAAACAGCGCGGGGCGGAGATCTTCGGACAGCTGATGGAGCATTATCCCGAATTGGGAGGGTGCGGAAAAGGCATTATCCAAGCTTTTAATATCCTGGTGGAATGTTATGCCAGCGGCGGAAAGCTGTTGATATGCGGCAACGGCGGCAGTGCAGCGGATTCAGAGCATATGGCGGGGGAATGCATGAAGGGATTTCTTTTAAAAAGACCGGTTCCTGAGGAAGATGCAGCCCGGCTCCGATCTCTCTATCCGGAAGAGGGCGGCAGACTGGCGGAAAATCTTCAGGGGGCCTTGCCGGCGATCTCCCTGGTGGGCCAGACTGCGTTCAGTACAGCTTTTACAAATGACGTATGCGCGGATATGGTTTTTGCTCAGCAAGTGTACGGTTATGGGCGACCGGGGGATGTACTGGCCGCTTTCACCACCTCCGGCAATTCGGCGAATGTGCTCCATGCGGTCCGGACAGCCCGGTTCAGGGGTATGCGTGTCATCGCTTTTACCGGCGTGGATGGCGGCAGATCAAGCCCGCTGTGTAATGCTGTTATTAAGATACCCGTCCGGGAGACTTACCGGGTGCAGGAGTACCATCTTCCGGTCTACCACGCGCTTTGCGCCATGCTGGAAGAGGAATTTTTTGGAAATGAGTAATCTGTTGAATCTGCCCAGGCTGCTTGAACGTTTCGATCCATTTCCGATTCATTCAAGCCCAATCCCCTCATGAAGTCCCAGCATGATATTCATATTCTGTACTGCCGCCCCGGATGCGCCCTTGCCCAGGTTGTCCAGCCGGGTGATGACCGACATCTGCGCATTATTGCCAAACACAAATATTTCCGCCCGGTTCGTGCCGTTTAAGGCCATTGGATTAAAATACGGATCTCCCTGGCATGATTTTACGTCCAGAGGCATGACCTGCACAAACGGCTGGCCCGTATAATGCTCCTCCAGAACCTCCCGCAGCACCTCCGGCTTCACACCCTCCAGCTGCCGTGCGTGAAAAGGGATGAAGGTGGCAAGGCCCTGGCTGAAGTCACCGATCACCGGCTGAAACAGGGGCGCAAAGGAAAGTCCCATCCGAACCTGCATCTCCGGCAGGTGCTTGTGGCTGAGCCCCAGCGAATAGTACCGGCTGCTCTCAAACCCCGCCCCCTTCGCATCCCGTTCCGGGTCCTGATACTGCTCGATGAGCTGCCGCCCTCCACCGCTGTAGCCGGTCACGCTCACGCAGGTGACCGGGAAATCCGCGGGCACGATCCCCCGCGCAAGCAAAGGCCATATGGATAATGCAAACCCTGTGGCATGGCATCCCGGCACCGACACCCGCTTTGCCCCCGCCACCTGTTCCCGGTGAGCCGGACTCAATTCCGGCAGCCCATAGGCCCAGGCCGGGTCTGTCCGGTGCGCGGTGCTGGCATCGATGATCCGCACCCGGTCGTTGTCCACCAGGGAAACCGATTCCCTCGCCGCCTCATCCGGCAGGCAAAGGAACACCACATCCACGGAATTGATGATCTCCCGTTTTGCGGCCACATTTTTTCTCTTGCTCTCATCAATATTGACAAGCTGTACATGGGGATGCCCTGCCAGCCGTTCATGGATCTTAAGTCCGGTCGTCCCTGCCTGTCCGTCCACAAAAACCTGGTATTTCATATTGCCCGACTTCCTTCCGGCGCCGGCGGTCCGGCGGTTGAGATTGCATAATTATACACTATTATGTTTGACTATACAATTCCATGTGCCGGCTGATTGTATCCCGGCTGACCCGGCTGATCCC
>DOHE01000270.1 GCA_003535395.1 Clostridiales bacterium
CCACCGCATCGGTCTCTGGATCATCCTGATAATATGACAACACTTCGACAAACCGGGTCCCCGGTATTGGATCCCCACCCACTCCCACCAGGGTGGAAACCCCGAAGCCGGCTTCCACCACCATGGCTGTTACCTCGTTGGTCAGGGACCCGCTCCGGGTCATGATCCCGATGCGTCCCGGCTTGTAGACCCTTTGCAGCCAATAGGGGAAAAAGCCCATCATGGCCTTCCCCGGGGAAATGATCCCGGAGGTGTTTCCCCCGATCACCCGGGCTCCCCGGTCCAAGGCTTCCCGCCGGATGGCTGCGGCATCGTGAAGGGGGATCCCGTCTGCCACGGTAACAATGAGCCGAATCCCGGCATAAAGGGCTTCGAACACCGCTTCCCGGGTAAACCGCGGGGGCACGAACAGCATGGCCGCGTCGGCCTGGTGACGGTTCAGTGCACGCTGTACCGAATGGAACACCGGGATGTCCTCCACCCTCTGGCCTTCCTTCCCTGGTGTCACACCCGCCACAATGCATGTCCCCATGTCTTTCATGTGTTTTGTCCAGTAGGCGCCTTCCTTTCCGGTAATGCCCTGGACGATCACCCGGGTATGTTGTTCCACAAATATGCTCATGTCTGCGCCCCTCCAGGATCTTGTCTAACATCTGCTGGCACCGCCGATAGGATGGATGCCTTTGAAAGCCGCACCGCTTCCTCCACCGCTTCCTCCGTATCGGCATAACCGGCAATCCCCGCCTCCCTAAGGATTCGCGCTGCCTCCTCTTCGTTGGTCCCCCGGATACACACCACCATGGGGCGATTCGGTTGGAGTGCCCGGATGGCCTCCACCACGCCCCGGGCCATGACATCCGCCCGGGCTATCGTCCCGAAGGTAACAATGAGGATGACCCGGGAACGGTTTTTTAGACACAGTTCCATGGCCTTGGATGCCCGGGTATAGTTGGCACCGCCGAATTCCAGGTAATTAGCCACCGACCCCCCGGCATCATGGATCAGGTCATATACCGTGTTGGTCAGTCCTGCTCCCGCACACATCAGGCTGATATCCCCATCGAACTGAAGATAGGGAATCCCCTCCTGCCAGGCCTCATATTCCAAATCCGAATCAAAATACTCCCGGGTGTGTGTGAGTTTCGGCTGGCGGAACTGCGAATTGTCGTCTAGAATCATCTTGCCGTCCCNNGCCCCCGGCGATGACCTGTCCTTCCGCCGTCAGGAAAAGCGGATTGATCTCCGCCAGTTCCGCGTCATATTGACGAAATATGCCAACCAGCGCCTGCACCACCCGACAAAAAAGATTAAGCGCTATCCCCGATAATCCCAGCCCGTATCCCAGTTCCCGTGCCACAAAATCCGGAAGGTCGGAACCAATTCCGGCCGTTCCCCGCAAAATACTCTCCGGCCGTTCCCTGGCCAGGGTCTCTATTTCCACGCCACCCTCGCTGCAGGCCATGATCCTATACCGTGCGGACACAGGGTCCAGGGAGACCGACAGGTAGACTTCCCAATCAAAGTCGATGGCCTGCTCCACCAGCACCTTCTGTCCCGCAGCAATCTGCGCAAAAAGCTCCCAGGCCGCCTTTTCAGCCTCTCCTTCCGAGGAAGCGCGCCGGATCAATCCTGCCTTACCGCGGCCGCCTTGAAGCACCTGGGCTTTGATCATACATGGCAATCCCACGGCACAGACGGCCTGTACCGCTTCCTTCGCAGTAACGGCCAGGCGTCCTTCAGGAACCATGATGCCTGCCTGCCGAAAAAGTTCCTTGGCTTGGTATTCAAAGAGTTTCATTTCCTGCCTTCCTTTCTGTCACACGTTTACACTCTATTTTCCATATCTCGCCCAAAAATCCCCCCACAACGCTTCTTCTGTCGGTTTGACGGGGGGGAAAGGCTCCGAGACCCAGGTGATATTGAGAAAATGCCGAAAATTGATATTTTCCGTAGTGATATTGCCTCCCCAGGTCCCGCATCCCAGGGTCACTGTGGAAGGCATTCCGTTAAAGAAATTCCCTCCGTTGGCCGGTGCCTGGGGCTGACGCACCATGATCCGGCTGGTCTGCATATGTTCCGCCAGGTATTCGATATATTCCCTGTTGTATGTATGAATGCCGCAGGAATGCCCGCGCCCGCAATGGTCTGTCAGCCGTTTCAGGATGTCGTATCCCTCCGGGAATGAACCATACTTCCATAGGGTCAGCACCGGGGAAATCTTCTCTGATGAGAACGGATCCTCCTCCAGGGGGCGGGATCCCTCCACCAGGAGGATCCTTGTTCCGGCGGGTATCTTTAAACCTGCATCCTCCGCAATTTTAGCCGCAGACTGGGCGATGATCTTTGGATTCAGGCCGATTTGCCCCTTTTTGTCAGGTACCCACATCCATGCCTGGAGTCGTGCTTTCTCCGCCTGGCTGCACAGGTATCCGCCCTGTCCCCCAAAGGCCGCAATCATCCGGGAGCAGATGGATTCATGGATCACTACGCTGTTCTCCGACGAGCACGACGTGGCATTGTCAAATGCCTTACTCAGGGTGATCTTGGTTGCTGCATCCGCTATATCCGCATCTTCGGCCACCATCTGCACCGAGTTCCCCGGTCCCACGCCATATGCCGGCGTTCCGCTGGAATAAGCCGCATGTACCATGGGGCCGCCTCCGGTGGCCACCACCAGGTCCACCTGACGCATCAGCTCATTCGTGAGCTCAATAGACGGCTCTGCGATGATCTGCACCAGGTCCTCCGGTGCTCCCACCTTTGGCAGGCCCTGTCGCAAGTAATCCGCCGCCAGCCCGGAACTTTTCTTTGACCGGGGATGCGGTGCGAAGATCACCGCATTTCTGCCCTTAAGGATGGAGATGGTATTGCTGGCCGGCGTGGCCGTGGGGTTTGTGACCGGGGTTAATGCTCCCACCACTCCCACCGGTTTGGCGTATTTCCAGATCTGTTTTTCCGGGATCCGTTCAATCAGTCCGACAGATTTTGCCTGCAGCACATCCTGCAAAACCCCCATCACCTTGACCTTGTGCTTGGTCAGCTTGTCGGCAGCCACGCCCATGCCTGTCTCTTCCACAGCCAGTGCCGCCAGGCGGGCGATATTTTCATCCTTGTAGACCTCCCAGGCAATTGCCCGGCA
>DOHE01000148.1 GCA_003535395.1 Clostridiales bacterium
TCGATGATGAGGTAGTGGCAGCCATTTTCCTTGAGTGCGGGAATGACCTTTTTAAAGTCCATTTCCCCTTTGCCGATGTCAGTTTGCACCACATGTCCCTTCTCATTCCGCTCGTTGAGATAATCCTTGATGTGGCACAGTTTGAACCGGCCGGGATATTTTTTGCAGTAATCCACCGGATCGTATCCGCCTACCTGGACCCAGCAGGTGTCCATCTCATAAAACACCAGGTCCGGATCAGTTCCTTCCACCAGAATGTCATATCCCACCTGGCCGTCAAAGGACTGAAACTCATGTGCATGATTGTGATAACCGAAGAGCAGTCCGCTTTTTTTGCACTGCTCCCCAAACCGGTTGAAATTGTCCCTCACGGCAAAGAAATCGTCCTTTGTCTTAAGCGGAGCTCCTGGGCAGACAATGTACCGGTTTCCGACTGTCAGATGATATTCGATGACCTCGTCCATTTTCCCGAGCAGATCTCCGTAAGGAACATGCGATCCGACGGGCTGAAGGCCGCATTCATCCAGAAATGCCTTCAATTCGGGTGCCGTCATGCCCCCGTATCCTCCGGCAAATTCTACTCCTTTGTATCCCATGGCTGCCACTTTTCTGACCGTGTCCTTGTAATCCGGAGTAAAGAATTCACGGACGGACCATAGCTGCAGTGCAATTAATTGTGTATTCATTTAAAATATACCGCCTTTCCTGTCTTGGAGGATTCATATATGGCTTCCAGGATCTGGCTCACAACCAGGGCCTGTTCCGGTTTGACCACCAGATCCGAGCCCTCCAGGATGGCATTCACAAAGGTGACGGCCTCCCTGTCCTGCGGTTTTTCGCTGGCGCCTTCATAGAACGCGACCCCACCGGCTTTCATGTCCGGCGATTTTACGTAGGTCCTGCTGAATTCTTCCCCGTTGATCTTAAGACCGCCCAGCATTTCAGCGCCGGCTTCCGTACCGCACAGGGTGCAGGCAGATTCACCTGTCTGAGTGGTGTTCAGGGCCCAGCTGGCTTCCAGCACGATGGTGGCGTTATTTTCCATGGTGACGAAGCCGAAGGCGGAATCCTCCACGGTAAATTTCGCCGGGTCCCACGGTCCCCATGCATTCGCGGAATTGGGTCGTTCTGCCAGCTTGTGGTAGGTGTTCCCCACAACATACTTGGGCTTGTAATTGTCCATCATCCACAGGGTCAGGTCCAGGGCATGGGTGCCGATATCGATGAGGGGTCCGCCTCCCTGCTCTTCCTCATTCAGAAACACGCCCCAGGTGGGGACGGCTCTGCGCCTGACGGCATGGGCTTTGGCAAAGTAGATCTCACCCAGACCGCCGGCCCGGCAAACCTGATTCAAATAAAGCGCCTCGTTGGTGTAGCGTCCCTGATAGCCGATGGTGAGGATCTTGCCGGACTTTTGGGCTGCTGCAAGCATTTTCAAAGCGCCTTCGGAAGTTTTGGCCATCGGCTTTTCACACATGACATGTTTGCCGGCTTCCAACGCAGCAACGGTGATCTCAGAGTGTGACCGGTTGGGCGTCAGCACGTGGACCGCATCGATGGTCCTGTCTTCCAGCAGCTGCCGGTAATCGGTGTAAACTCTGGCATCCGGTGTGCCATATTCTTTGGCAGCCTTGTCTGCCCTTTCCTTCACGATGTCGCAAAACGCCACCATCTTCACCTGGGGAATTTTCGCTTGGGCCGGCATATGCTTCCCGTTCGCAATACCCCCACAGCCGATGATCGCGCTGCGCAATTCCGTTTTCTTCGCCATAACTGATCCCTCCAAAAAAGATTTAAAGTCCCATCCAGGCTGTCAATCAAAGTCGATCAAAGTGTATTGTATTCTTTTTGCACCCGCAAGTTCTAACATAAACAAATCAAAAAATAACACAAATCTGCCATGATATCTCCAGGCCCCCGATCTCCCCCTGATTTCCTGCCGATCGTACTGCTGATCTCCCCCTGATTTCCTGCTGATCAGTATCCGTTCTTATACCCGGGAATATCCGGCAGACTGGATGGGGGATCCTGGAACAGCAGCAGGGCATCCGGATCTTCCGGAAGGGTCAGCCGGGGATGTTTCTTGAAATCATCTCCATCGAGTACCCGGGTATACCCTTCCGCCTGAAAATATGTGATGAGTTTTTTCTTCATGGCATCTTTTTGTTTTTTAAATGCGGGATTATAGGCACGGTTGATCGTCTCAAGCGGGTCCGTTGCATGATCATACAGCCATTCCTTGTCGTCCGGGACGGAATAGATGTATTTATACCGCCTGTCCACTGCCATGAACATGGCCTTGCCATCAGACTGGAACTGGCCAAAGACAGTGTCCCGGACCGCACCGCCTGCATCGGCTGCCGCGCCATCTCCGCCTGCACCGGCTGCCGCGCCATCGCCGCCTGCCGCCGCTTCTGCGACCCTCGTTCCGGCTGCAAGCAGCGCCATCAGGCTCTCCCCGTTCAGGCCTTTCGGCACTGGGATGCCGGCATATTCAAGAATCGTGGGCATGACATCCACCAGGGAAGCAGGCGTGTCGCACAGCCTCCCCCCGGGCAGGTCCGGATGGATCATCAGCAGGGGAATGCGGGCGGCAGAGTCAAGAAAATTCCGTTTGCCGTAGGAGGCATAGTCTCCCAGCATTTCGCCGTGGTCGGCTGTGTAGAGGATCAGGGTGTCTTTGGAAAGGCCTGTATTATCCAAATGGGTCAGCAGACGGCCCAGATTGTGGTCAATGAAGGAGATGCAGCCGTAATACGCTGCCTTGATATTTCTGACCAGGTTGCGGTCCTCCCCCTGGTCCCGGTATTTGTAGCGGTTCTGGTACCTGTTCCAGTAAGTGATGAGGTTCTCATACCCCTCGGGTTTCTTGGGCAGGGGCATTTCCGGCCCGCGGTACAGCTTGTTCCAGGGAGTAGGATTCTCAAAGGGCGGATGAGGCTTGATGAAACTGGTCATCAGGAAAAACGGGCGGCTTTTGTCCCGGTGTTCCAAAAATTCGATGCTCCTGTCCACCACCCAGGTGGAGTGGTGCATCCGGGCCGGCAGCTGAGACGGCTGTGGAATGTAATACATCTCGCTGCGAACCCCGTGAGGGTCATAAACATGGTCAAAACCGTTTTCCCCAAGATAATGCTTAAAATCGTCCTCCCCCCCGCCTTCCTCACTTCTGTCCCGGCTTTCATACCCCCACAACTGATCTTCCCGTACAAAGTGCATTTTCCCGACACCGTGACTCTGGTATCCATTGGCAGCCAGGATCTGCATAAAGCTTTGCACATTTTCCGGCATGCGATGGTTGTCCGTGCATTCCGTCCGGTGGGGCATCAGTCCCGTATGCATGCTGAACCGGGCGGGAACACAGACCGGGCAGGGAGTATACGCCCGGGTGAACGCCGTGCCCCGGCTGATCATGTTGTCCAGCACGGGAGTATGGATCACCGGATTGCCTAAAGCCCGAATGGTGTCAAAACGCTGCTGATCGGTAAAAACAAGCAAAATATTCTTCATCAAAGATTCACCTTTCCCCACTTTTATCCTCCTTCGGAACATAAACGGCCTCCGGACGCCGCCGCGCTCCAGCAAAAGTCCAGAACACATTTGGATCGTCGAACACATATTCCTTAAATTGATAATGCTGTTCGATATCGGTGAGCAGGCTCCCCATGCGGTTGACATTATCCAGGATAATGCAGTCAAATTCCCGCTTTTCCACCGCCCCCCGGAATGCCTCCAGTGCCCCCCTTTCCACTTCTGTGGCGGTGCCGTCCCGGCTTAGCATCAGTATATCATACAAGGGCAAGATGTGGGTGTATGTTTTCCGGCCCTGCCGGTCTGCAAGATAGGGATGCGAAGGAATGTACACCTTCTCCGGCAGCGCCTCTATTTTTTTGACCAGCGCATCTCCGGCCTTCACATCTGCGGCCGTGGGGATGTATTGCAAAGGATTGTATACCAGCATCAGGAACTGGGCCGCCAGCAGTAGCAGCAGCAGCAGCAGCAGCCTGACCCGTTTTCGCGCCACTCCCTGCAGACACAGCCCGACCCGATTTCGCGCCGCTCCCTGCAGACACAGCCCAAAGGTCATGGCCAGCACCGCTGCCATGGGGATATACAGGTTCAG
>DOHE01000236.1 GCA_003535395.1 Clostridiales bacterium
TATCAGGAGGATGCTGGGATGGCCATGCGCAAATCCCATGAGAATCCTTATATCAAGGAATTGTATAATGAATTTCTGGGCGAAGCGGGCGGACCGATGTCCCATGAACTGCTGCACACCCATTATCATCCGAGGTGACAGGAATGGAAATCCGAAGAAGAAAACTAAAACCGGGGACTTTGCTGGGGCCGCTCCCCTTGGGGATGGTCACGTGCTTAGGCCAGGACGGGCGTCCAAACATCATTACAGCGGCCTGGCTCGGGATCATCAATTCAGAACCGCCCATGCTTTCCGTGTCCATCCGGAAACAGCGGTACTCCCATCCATGGATCAAGGCGTCCAGGGAATTCGTGGTCAACCTGGTGGATGAGCCGCTGGCAAAAGCAGCGGATTATTGTGGGGTAAAGTCAGGAGCTGACACAAACAAGTTTGGGGACCTGGGATTGACTGCAGCCCCTTCATCCATGGTAAAGGCACCCACCATTGCAGAAAGCCCGTTGAGCCTGGAGTGTAGAATAAAAAGGATCCTGGAACTGGGATCCCACGATATGTTTATCGCAGAGATCGTGGCGGTCACTGCGCGGGAAGAGCTGTTTGACAAAAAAGACAGGCTCTGTCTGGCGGATGCCGGGCTGGCAGCCTACCTCCACGGGAATTACTATCCCCTGGGGGAACCCCTGGGTTTCATGGGATATTCGGTGGCAGCCCCCCATGTCTACCGCCGCCGGATGCATGTATTGAAATCCCGCGCGCGGAAGGGGAAGGAGGCTGCTCCCGCTGTCAGGGCCAAGCTCGGGACCGGGCAGAAGAAGCCAAAATCCAGACCGCCTGACAGAAAACAACAAAAAAACGGAATGGGATGATTCGGTCCCATTCCGTTTTTTTACAGTGTGCCTCGCGCGGTGTGGTGTGGCGCCACAAAACCCATGATCACTTCTTTGCGGGTACCTTTTTCAGCTGTGCAAACCGGGGCAGTCCATCCACCATGGGAGGACAGGACTCGCCCTGGATCAAAGGCAGGGCATAGCGTACATAATCATCCGTGATGAAATTTCCTTCCTTGTTGATCCATTCCCGGGGCACTTTTTTCTCTGCGTTGGCGACCTGGTCCAGGGCAAGCAGGGTGATACTGCACTGATAGGGGCCACTTTCCGGCCGGCTGAAGGCCACCATGTAGTCGGTCTTGCCCTCTACTGCATATCGGACCGCCATTTGGCCTGCAAGATAGGCTTCTTCCACATCGGTCTTTGAAGCCAGGTGTGACGCGCAGCGCTGCAGCAGGCTGAACTCGATGCCGCGGACTTTGTTGGCGATCTTCTCCTTGCAGATGTTGGCCAGGATGGAAGCGGTGCCCCCCAGCTGTGAATGGCCGAAGGAGTCTTTGGCCAGAGAAGCACCCATCTCCGCCACATATTTGCCTTCGGCGGTCTTTGCACCTTCTGAGACGGCTACGATCACCTTGTTGTTCTGCTTGTAAACCCGGTTTACATCGTCCAGAAACTGCTCCATACTGAAGGGCAGCTCAGGAAGATAGATGAGGTCCGGTCCGCTTCCCTTGGCTGCGGCCAGAGCACTGGCTGCGGTCAGCCATCCGGCGTTTCTGCCCATGACCTCCAGGATGGTGATCATACCGGTGTCATAGACCCGGGCGTCCTGGTAGACTTCCATGGTGGAGGTAGCGATGTATTTCGCAGCGCTTCCGTAGCCGGGGCAGTGGTCAGTGCCAAACAGGTCATTATCGATAGTCTTGGGCACGCCCATCACCCGGCATTCATACCCGGCCTTCTGCATATACTTGCTGACTTTGTTGCAGGTATCCATGGAGTCATTGCCGCCATTATAGAAGAAATAGCGGATGTTGTACTTTTCGAACACTTCCAGCAGTCGCTTGTAGTCCTTGTCATTCTCTTCGGCTTTGGCCAGCTTGTAGCGAACCGATCCCAAGGCGGAGGAAGGGGTGGTCCTGAGCAGATCCAGTTCCTTCGCGTCTTCCTTGGACATATCGTAGAAATTTTCTTCCAGCATGCCACGGATCCCGTGAGCGGCACCGTAGACACCCGTGATGCCCGGCTGTTTCAAGGCTTCCTGGATCACGCCGGCGGCGCTGGCATTGATCACAGATGTAGGTCCTCCGGACTGGCCGAAGATACAAGCTCCTTGCAGTTCTTTCATGGAATGCACCTCCAAATGCATGGTTTTTTCACAGTTTTCAATGATAACACATTCGGCTGCCGGCAGGCAACCTTTTGTCAGGCATTTCATGGCATTTTCATGGCATTTTGAGTATTTCTTTCTGTGGTCAGGGGTTCTCCGCCGCAGCCTCCGCCGCAGCCTCCGCCAGCAGCAGTCCCACCACCTGGCTGTAGCTGCCGACCCCCTGTTCCTGCCGATTGGACTTCAGATAATAATCGTTCACCTTCTCAGAAACCCTGGTCAGAAGGCCTTCCCGATCCTTCCAGTATCGGCTGACGGCTGCCAGGTCCCGGGCGACCCCGTCATCCATTCCATTCCAGACCGCCTGCCATGCCGCCGGGTCGGCCGCCCGAAGCAGGTTAAGGCAGTGGGACAATTCCACCAACCGGCCTGAGTACCGGAAGTCCGGGTCCGGATGCAAACGGCAGGCCATGCAGGCCAGAAACTCCGCCTCTTCTTCTCGAGCATATCCGTTCAGATGGGCCAGCTCATGGCAAACCGCCTGGGGCACGGTAATGGCCGGCATCCGCACGTTCACACTGGCCTCCCCGGTAAAGGGGAAAAAGAATCCGGCGATCCCCAGCCTGGATAATACCCCTGACAGCACAACAGGTTTTGCCCGGACCCCTGTGATCCTGAATTCCGGGAACTTCTCCTGCAGCTTTTGAAGCCCCGGCGCTGCCCTGACGGCCGCCCCTGACGGCTCCCCCTGAAGCCGGGCGATCCCGTCAGCGGCATCTTCCATGACCTGTGCTCTGGCACTGGTGGTCTCCCAGGCCACCCGGGCAGTGAAATCCGCCAGGGTTTTCGCAGAATAGGGGACTGCAGGGTAGCCGGCGATCTTAAGCAAGGGGATCCGGAAGTAATTCAGACCCCACAGGCCATAAAAAAGAAGGTATGCCAAGGCAGCAGCCCGAAAGATCCGGAAAACCCGGGACAGGCGATCGGGCTGTGGATGCAGGGCTTTCCTGGATTTTCTCCTGTGCTTCTTCCGGAATCCGGCCAGCGGTATCCGGACCAGGATGAAAAACAGCAGGAAGAGAATGCCCCCGGCGATGAGGATTTCTGCCAGAGAAAACGGGAAAAGACGGCTGAAGCCGGAAAGCATTTTCATGAAGATTCTTCCGGCACCCATGGAATAGTATTTCTCTATCTGTGCCGGAAATCGGGGCGCAACCATGACGGCCAGAACCCCGGCCAGGAGAAGTGTTGCCTGGACAAGGACCCCGGCAGGCAGTTGACCTGATATTATCTTTGCATACTTTCGACGCTTGTTTTTCATACCAGGATTATACCATGGTTTGCCTGTTTCCCGCACTTGACAGGAAAGGTCGCGGCAAAATATGATTGTTATGGAACATGATCGATACCGGAGAGGAGTGATCGGGCATGTCATTTTACGGAATCACGTATAACAGGGAAGCCATTAAAAACATGGTTCAGGATCTGAATCTGATTCTCGGAACACGTGTCTCCTTTACGAGTCATGACTTGGTGATATGGATCTCATACCCAAACATGACGGATTTTTGCACGCTGATCAAAACCGATGAAGGAGCTTGTGAACGATGCAGGCAGAGTGACAGGGAAGCCATCCGGCTGGCAGCATCCACCGGGCATATGCAGATCCACCCTTGTCATGCCGGATTAACGGAAGCCTACTCACCGATCATCCATGATGGCCGGATCCTGGGGTATCTAATGCTGGGACAAGTCCTCACCCAACCGCCAACTAAGGAATTATGGGATGAGCTGAAAAAGCGATTCACACATATGAAGATCGATCTTGGCGACCTGGAAGAAGCTTTCTACAGGCTGAACTGGATCCCGGTGGAGAAAATACAGGCAGCGGCCCGCTTGATCGATATGAGCGCAAAATTCATCCTGATCGACCATATGGCCAGGATTCGGGAGCCAGGCATGATTGACAGGATCGTAGAGTATACAGAAAAGAATTTGGCGCGACCAATAAGGATCCATGACCTGAGTAACCATTTAGATCTAAGTATTTCCTATGTAAGCCATGTTATCAAGGATCACTTCGGCAGATCCTTTACCGAGTATCTTAATATGAAGCGGCTGGAAAAAGCCAGAGAGCTTCTGGAAAACACAAAAGACCCTGTGATTAAAATATCTGCTGAAACAGGGATCAGCGATCCAAATTATTTTTCTCGGTTATTCAAAAAGTATACAGGTCTTTCCCCTTCCCAGTGCAGGAATAGGTATGGTTCCCCAAAAACTCAAAAACAGAAGGATGCAGTTCGATAGATTCCACCTATATGTGCAGGCCCGGATCAAGAGCATATGGGAATGCTTTGCACAGCAAAAAAAGGACCTTACAGCAGCGCTGACAAATATGAATGCAGAAAGCATGGCAGTGCTAGTCAAAACATTTGTGTGCATTGTACTGCTTCAGCCAAAGCCTATAATAAAGCTGAGGCAGTTAAATTATTTATTGGAGGGGTGCAGATTGAAAAGCTTAAAAGAAGTAAAAATAACAAGAATTGCAGCAGTAATGATCTTGACCTTCACGTTGGTTTTTACTGCAGGAGGATGCAAAAAGAGCAGCACTTTAGCCACCACAGCAAACTCTCTTTATAAAACAACATTAAAAACAACAGCAAAATCCGGTAGCGCAGTTGCTAAATCAACTGTGAAATCATCAACAATCGGGCAGGGAAATACCAGCGAAGTGAATTATGAAGGTTTTGCAGAAACAGAAACTGGAAATCAGGGATCAGGTGAAGGAGATATTATTGAAGAAAGAGGTTCCGATATCAATATATCAAAGTATGAAGGGAAAATAAACCTGGAAGGAAAAACAATAAAAATTTATGACCAATGGTGCAGTGATCCCCAGAATAATAATATGCTAGGCCGCGAAGGAGTAAGCCTGTATTATGATGCTTTGCTTTCCAGCGTCAGGGATTCGGAAAAAAAGTACAATTGCCAAATTATTTATGGCAAGTATGATATAGGAGGATCGATAGCGACAGTTTTTGCGCAAAACGCTGTTGCAGGCCTCAAGCAGCCTTTTGATGCTTTTGCTTATGCAATAGGCAATCCATTGGTTGTGTGGGCTAATTCCAATATAATCGCACCTTTGGATGATTATATTAACCTTGATGCACCTGAAGTCAAGCAAGTACCTTTTGGAAGTGTTGCAAATCTTGGCCAATATAGGGGAAAACAGTGGGTCTATCCTCATCCCGCACATGCAGTCTATCCCGCTGCATCATATAATTATATATACAACAGAAGACTGCTGAATACGTCCGGGATCCCTGATCTCCAGGATATTGAAGCACAGGGACAGTGGAACTGGGACAAATTAGCAGAAATCAGCCGTGCCTTGACACTGGATTTCAATGGGGACAACATCATCGATCAATATGCTATTTCAGTTAATTATGCATCTTTTATTTCGTCTATGATATATAGCAATGGCGGAAGATATTTCAGAGAAGTTGACGGAAAGTATTTACTT
>DOHE01000288.1:0-3480 GCA_003535395.1 Clostridiales bacterium
TTTTGATCCTGGATGAAGCCACTTCCAGCATCGATACCCGGACAGAGAAGCTGGTCCAGGAGGGACTGGCCCGGCTGCTGGAAGGCAGGACCTCCTTTATCATCGCGCACCGCCTGTCAACGATCAGAAATGCAGACAGGATCCTGTATATCCGACAGGGCCGGATCGCAGAACAGGGTTCCCATGCAGGCCTGATGGCAAAACCCGGCGCCTACCGGGATCTTTACACTGCGCAATATCGCATGCTTACCAGGGAAGGGGAACGAAAGGATGGACTGGAAGTCAAAGAAATTCTTCGTGCTTGATATGGATGGGACCTTCTACCGGGGAGAACATCTGCTTGAGGGGTCCCTCGATTTTATCCATCGTCTGACCGCCTTGGGCAGGGATTACCTGTTTTTTACCAACAATTCATCCAAAAACAGCCGGCGCTATGCAGAAAAACTTAATAGGATGGGGCTTGCGGCCGGCCCCGAAAAAATTATCACCTCCGGCATGGTGACCCTAAACTGGCTTTCGAAGAACCATCCCGGGAAAAGCATCTATCTCATTGGCACTCCGGATTTCAGAGAAATCTGCATCGAAGCAGGTCTGTACCTGGTGGAGGATGGAGCGCAGATGGTACTGGTAGGATTTGACACCTCTACTACATATGAGCAGATGACCCGGGCCTGCGACCTGATCCGGGAGGGGGCGCTGTTCGTTGCCACACATCCGGACACCACCTGCCCGACAGAATCCGGGTTTGTGCCGGATGCGGGAGCAGTGTGCGCTTTCATATCCGCTGCCACCGGAGGCACGAAACCCGTAGTGCTGGGAAAACCTTATACCCCTGCCATGGAGTATTTGCTTGACACTACCGGTGTATCGAAAGAAGAGCTGGTTTTTGTGGGGGACCGGCTGTATACGGATATTGCCATCGGTGCCCGGCACGGCGTTTCCACGGTGCTGGTACTCACCGGAGAAACCCGGCGGGAAGACCTGGCCGGCTCTGCTGTTGTGCCGGATCTGGTGGTGGAACGGCTTGTCGATCTGGGAGACCATCTGTGATCCTTTTGAAAAAAGTGATAGTGTGCAGCACGATCAGGTATGGTATAATGGAATTGTGAATGAAACGATGGTTAAGGGAATCTTCATTAGTTTTGAGGGGCTGGACGGGTCGGGCAAATCGACGCAGATCTCCAGGGTGCGCAGTTTTTTAGAGTCATGCGGGCGCAGGGTGGTCATGGTCAGGGAACCTGGCGGGACCGTTATCAGTGAAAAGATCCGGGAGATCATCCTGGATGTGGGGAACCGGGGAATGGCTCCGGCAGCAGAAGCCCTGCTGTATGCAGCATCCAGGGCTCAGCTTACAGCAGAAGTCATCCGGCCATCTCTGGATGCAGGCATGGATGTGGTTTGCGACCGGTATGTGGATTCGAGTCTCGCCTACCAGGGGTGGGGAAGGCAGCTTGGGTTTGAGCAGGTGCTGGAGATCAACCGCCTTTCTGTCAACGGCACATTTCCAGACATCACCTTTTTACTGGATATTCCCCCTGAAGAAGCCATGCGCAGAACATCCGGGAAAGGCCGGGCGGATCGAATCGAAGAAGAAGCACCTGAATTTCACCGGCGGGTGTATGAAGGTTTTAACAGGCTGGCGGCCCTCTATGCCGGAAGATACCGTGTAATAGACGGCACGGGACTTCCCGGGGAAGTCAGCAGGCAAATACAGCAGATATTAAAAAAGGAACTGATCAAACGGCGGGGAGGCGTGTAATTATGAAAATTGTATTTGCGGTCGTGCACGACGAGGACAGCAACAAGGTCACCAATGCTTTAAACGAGAACGGCTTCAGTGTGACGCGGCTGTGTTCTTCCGGCGGATTTTTAAGGTCCGGCAACACCACCCTGTTTGTTATTGTTGAAGAAGCCAAAGTGGATGCCGTTATTGACCTGATCAAAACAAAATCCAAAAGCCGGAAACAAATGATCAACACAGCCATCGGCCAGGGCAGCATGTCCGCCGGATTCATGCCCTACCCGGTGGAAGTCGTGGTAGGCGGTGCTACCATTTTTGTTCTCAACGTGGAAAGGTTTGAAAAGGTATAGGGTATAGTGTCATTTTACGGATTGAAAGGGCAGGAGGAAATCATTCGCACCCTGCAGGTGCATCTTTCCTCCGGGAAGGTTCCCCATGCATATCTGTTTACCGGACCGGCCGGTTCCGGCCGCAGCACGACGGCGAGGATCCTGGCGCTGTCTTTGCTGTGCCTTCAGCCTGATGGCACGAAAGCCTGCGGTACCTGCCCTTCCTGTAAAATGATGCAACAGGGTACGCATCCTGATTTTTTTGCAGTGGGGACGAAAGAAGATCCCATCCTCGACGAAGACGCCCGCGAAATCGATGTGGACCGGATCCGGAAGCTCATCGCTGCCATGCAGGAAAAGCCTCTGATTTCCAGCCGGCGTTTTTGTCTGATGGCGGGAGCAGAACGAATGAACAAGCAGGCTCAAAACTGCCTGCTGAAACTTTTTGAAGAACCCCCGGAGAATTCTGTGATCACACTGATATCCACCGGACAGCCGGCACTGCTCGATACGGTGGTTTCCAGGGCGCTGATCCTGGAATTTAAGCGTCTGCCTGTTCACCTGATGGAGGAATTGCTGAGGCCGGAAGCCAACGGGGACGAAAACCTGCTCATGACGGCAATCGCATATGCAGACGGGATCCCCGGCAAGGGTTTTGCGTTTCTTAAGCAGCAGGATCTGCACGATGTCCGCGATCTGGCATTTAAATTGTGGACGGACCTGGTTAAAGGGGATCCCCGGGAGATGGTGAACCAGTCCCGCAGTCTGGAGAAGCTGGGAAAAGAAAAGAAACAGACACTGGAGGCCCTGCTGGATGCGCTGGCCGTGATCTGCCGGGACGCAATGGTATACGCCGGGATGCAGGATGACAGCCTGTTGATTAATCGGGATAAAAAGGATATGATAATAAAATATTTGCCAAAAATACGTCCGGCATCGATGGCACGGGCGGTGGAACGCACTGAAAAGGCCCGGCATGAACTGGGACTGCAAGGCAGTACTCCGTTAGTCATGGAAATGCTGCTTGCTGATTTAAAAACGCTGCTTTCTTCATCCGGGAAGACGGCGTCTGGATATGGATGAGGTAGACAAGGAGGATCCGGGGCGAAGATGGTAGAGATTGTAGGAGTCCGGTTTCGTTCGGCAGGCAAGGTGTATTTTTTTGACCCGGGGGATGCAGGTGAACTGCACCAGGGAAGTCATGTGATCGTGGAGACTGCCCGGGGCACAGAAATGGGCCATGTGGTCCTGGGAAGAAAAATGATCCGTGATGAGGAGGCAGTTCTCCCTCTTAAACGGGTGATCCGTGTCGCCAACGATCAGGATGTGGCCCGCTGGCAGCAAAATGCAGCCCGGGAAGAGGAAGCTTATTCCGTCTGCAATGCAAAAATCAAAGAACATAAACTGGAT
>DOHE01000288.1:3525-4632 GCA_003535395.1 Clostridiales bacterium
TTCGGGAACTGGTCAAGGACCTGGCTGCTGCTTTCCGTACCCGCATCGAGCTTCGGCAGATCGGGGTCCGGGACGAGTCCAAAATGATGGGCGGTCTGGGGATCTGTGGCAGAGAGCTTTGCTGCAGCTCGTATCTGTCGGATTTCCATCCTGTATCCATCCGGATGGCCAAAGAACAGGGATTGTCCCTCAATCCCACTAAGATATCCGGAACTTGCGGCCGGCTCATGTGCTGCCTGAAATATGAACAGGGAGTCTACGAGGATGCTATGAAACGCCTGCCCAAACCGGGTGCCCTGGTACAAACCCCTGCAGGAACGGGTTCTGTGACGGAAGTGAATTTCCTT
Organism: Clostridiales bacterium; assembly: GCA_003535395.1. Taxonomy (GTDB): domain Bacteria; phylum Bacillota; class Clostridia; order UBA8921; family UBA8921; genus UBA8921. Next base: position 3,873 of record DOHE01000288.1, read on the forward strand.
AAGGAAATGGTCAAAGTGAAGTTTGAAAACGGAAACGAAGTGGAAATCAAAACCTTCCGGCCCGAAGAAATCAAGGTGATTCGGGAAGGCAGAGCCCGCCATCCCCGGGAGGATGCCGACAGCAGTCTGGCTGAACTCAAGGCTCTGGAGGATTGACTCCGGAAATGGCATTATGGTAACATCTTACAGATAATAAACAATACTTGCAGGGGTGCTTGTTTTGGCATGTGCTGTGGAAGCTCCGAAAACCAGATGAATACACGCACCGGTCAAGAGGGGCGGGAAGCAGGTCCGGCGGACAGGCTTCCTGCCCTTGAATTTTTAACAGGAAGCCACGGATCCTGCAGTCCCTGCAGTCCCTGCAGTCCCNNCCTGCAGTCCCTGCAGTCCCTGCAGCCCAAGACAGGACGAAACCCTGGATGATCTGCAGTGCAACGGGATGTTTATTCTGCAAAAGAAGCATGCATTCCGCTTCTGCATGGATGCGGTACTGCTTGCCGCATTTGCCGGAGCGGGATCGAAAGACCGGGTGCTGGACCTTGGAACGGGAACAGGGATCATCCCGCTGCTGCTGGCAGGCAGGACAGGAGCAAAACATATCACAGGCATCGAGATCCAGCCGGAGATGGCGTACATGGCAGCCCGAAGTGTAAGGCTGAACGATTTAGGGGCCCGGGTGACCATTTGCCGGGGAGATATGCACCTGGCACCGCGGGTACTGGGCCGGGGCCGGTTCGACCTGGTCACAGCCAACCCGCCT
>DOHE01000288.1:4653-9076 GCA_003535395.1 Clostridiales bacterium
TGAAAAGCCTGATCTGTATTGCGGCAGAAATGTTGAAATACGGGGGACGACTGGCGCTGATCCACCGCACGGAAAGGCTGTGCGATCTGCTCGGCATCATGCGGAATGAGGGGATCGAACCGAAAGTGCTGAAAATGGTGCATCCCAGGCCCGGTACCGTTTCAAAGATGTTTCTTGTCCGGGGACGAAAGGGCTCACGGCCGGGCCTGCGTGTAGACCCGCCCCTGTATGTACATGATACTGAAGGAGCTTACAGCACAGAACTGCTGGAACTGTATGCGGGAGGCCCCCCCTGTGGATAAACCTGGTGTGAAGCGATCCAAAACCGAAAAGGATGTTGAAACTGCCTGCAGTCCAAAGACCTGCAGCCGAGGCATTTTGTACGTGACAGGCACTCCCATCGGTAATTTGCAGGATATTTCTGCGCGTGCCTTAAAAACCCTGCAGGAGGTATCTCTGATTGCTGCGGAGGATACCCGGCAGACCAGAAAGCTGTTGAGCCGTTACCAGATAAAGACAAAACTGATGAGCTGCCATCAGCATAACAGCCGGGAGAGAGCTCCTTTGATCATAGAACGTCTTGCTGCGGGTGAAGATGTGGCTTTGGTTTCCGATGCAGGCATGCCGCTCCTGTCCGACCCGGGGGAGGAGGTAGTGGCGATGGCGATCCGGGAAGGTTACGCCGTCACCGTGATCCCCGGCCCCAGTGCGGGGATCACGGCTCTTGCTGTTTCCGGGCTCCCTGCCGGCCGGTTTGTTTTTGAGGGTTTTTTACCTTATCAAAAGAAACAGCGCATGGAACGGCTTGCAGAGCTGGCCATGGAAAAAAGGACCATGATCCTGTACGAGGCACCTCATAAGCTGAGGCAGACTTTAAAAGAACTGGGAGCGGCACTGGGCATGGAACGGCCGGTGGTACTGGCGCGGGAACTAACCAAAATACACGAGGAGTTCATACGGACCACTCTGGCGGGCGCATATGAAATCCTGGAACAAAAGGAACCCCGGGGAGAATACACCCTGGTGGTGGCAGGGATCCATCGGGAACACCCGGCAGGATCGTCCGCGGGGTCAGAACAGGCGGACCGGTCAGCCGCTTCTGTTTCTTGTGTCTCTGTCCCGGAAATGGTGGCAGCGTATGAAGCCGGGGGGATGGACCTGAAATCCGCTATGAAAGCAGTGGCCAGGACAACGGGAAAATCCAGAAGGGACATTTATGCCCTGTATCAGAAAGCCAAAAATGCACCGGATCCGGCAGAGGAATAATGAGGCGCTGTCCCGAGGGGACATGATCTCCGCCGGCCCGGCATATATATGAGAAAGACACCCGGTCCGGGAGCAAACATATGCTGGACAGGATCTGGATCGCCATGCTCATCGCCGGGCTGGCAGCAGGGATTGCAGGCGGCAGGGGAGACAGGCTGGCCCAGGAACTCATCACGTCTTCCCGGGAAGCAGTGGACCTTTGCATCAGTCTGGCAGGGACTTTGTGCTTCTGGACCGGGATCATGCGTATCATGGAGCGGGTGGGCATGGCCCGGAACATTTCCAGGCTGCTTCACCCGCTGCTGCGTTTTCTTTTTCCGGGAGTTCCCAAGGGCCATCCGGCCATGGGGGCGATCGGGATGAGTTTATCCGCCAATCTGCTGGGACTTGGAAACGCCGCGACCCCTCTGGGGATCCATGCGATGAAGGAACTCAGCAGCCTGCGGGCGGATGCTCTTCTTCCGGATAATACTGCTTCCGACGATATGTGCATGTTCATCGTCATGAATACTTCCGGCTTCACCCTCATCCCCACCACGATCCTGGCCATGCGGTCCGCTGCGAATTCTGCCGACGTCTCCGGCATTCTGCTCCCCATCTGGATCTGTTCCCTTTTTTCTTTGGTTTTTGGAGTTTTTATGACGAAACTCCTGTCACGGATGCCGTTATGGAAACTTAAATCCGGGAGTTCGGGTCCGCATGTCAGAAAGGATGCTGTCCATGAGTCTGCTTGACATCTTGTCAGGGAATGTTCTGCCGGTTTTGCTGCTGATGATTTTAGGGATCTGCTATCTTAGGACCGCAGGCGGGAAGGATGTTTTTTCCGGATTCACAGAAGGCGCTGCCGACGGTCTTCACACGGTGATAAAAATTTTTCCCACTCTTGTGGGGCTCATGACGGCGGTAGCTGTATTCCGTGCCTCCGGGCTCATGGATGCGGTAAGTGCATTGCTGAAACCTGTCACGGACATGATCCATATCCCGGGTGAGGTGATGCCCCTGGCACTGCTTCGGCCTGTCACAGGCAGCGGTTCCCTGGCTGTCCTGGCCTATCTTTACCGAAAGTACGGGCCGGACGGCGGGATCGGGCGCACGGCTTCTGTGATCATGGGCTCCACGGAGACCACGCTGTATACGGTTTCCGTATATTTTGGCGCAGTAGGCGTAAAAAACATTCGCCATACTCTGGTGGCCGGGCTGTTGGCGGATCTGGCGACGGTGATCGGGGCGGCATTCATTGTCCGGTGGCTGGATATGGGTTGATATTTGCATTTCCAGGCATTATAATAAATCATGTTGTGCATGCAAACGGGAGCTGGCCGCCACATGAATGTGTCCGGGTCTTAAGCGACGCAAGTCCGTGAACCCCGTCAGATCCGGAAGGAAGCAGCGGTAAGCGGAGCCTTGCGGGTGCCTCAAGGTTGCCTGGATGGAATCATGTGGCGACCAGCTCCTGCCTGCAGGCAGCCGTTGGAGGAAAGGCGTATGGATCATCTGGCTCTCTACAGGGAATGGCGTCCCATGCTGTTTTCGGATGTGGTCGAACAGAGACACATCGTAGAGACATTGAAAAACAGTATCCAGTCGGGCAGGATTTCTCATGCCAGTATATTTTCCGGGCCCCGAGGCACCGGAAAAACTTCCGTGGCGCGGATCTATGCCCGGGCTTTGAATTGCCTGGCCCCTGTTGAGGGGGAACCGTGCAACCGATGCGATCCCTGCCGGAAAATGATCGCCGGTACCCTGCTGGACGTGGTGGAGATCGATGCGGCTTCCAACAACAGTGTGGACAATGTAAGGCATATCATCGAGGAAACCTCCTATACGCCTGCAGAAGCCCGGTACAAGATCTATATCATTGATGAAGTTCACATGCTTTCCATCAGTGCATTCAACGCCCTGCTGAAAACACTGGAGGAGCCGCCGTCGCACGTATGCTTTCTGCTGGCCACCACGGAACTCCATAAGGTGCCGGTGACCATCCTGTCCCGCTGTCAGCGGTATGAATTCAAGCGGATCACTGTGGAAGGCGCTTCCTCCCGGCTGATCGAAATTGCCAAAAACAAGGGGGCATCCATTACCCGGGAAGCTGCGCGGCTCATCGCCCGACTCACCGACGGAGCGATGCGGGATGCCATCGGCCTGCTGGAACAGTGCCTCCTCAGGAGGACCGGCACGGAGATCGGGGAGGCGGATGTTTCCCGCATTACAGGGCTGGCGGGAGTGGATCTGCTGTCTGATTTTGTAAAGGCCCTGACTGCCGGCGACAGCGCCCGGGTACTCAAACGCATCCATGAGTGGTTTTCTTCAGGGATCGAGCCTGGAAGATTTGTTGCTGAATTGTCAGTGTATTACAGAAATCTGCTTATCTGCAGGATCTGCGAAGACCCGGGAGAGCTGGTGGAGGCATCAGACGGGGCATTAACCGTGATGATGAAGCAGGCCCGGGAGTTAAGCACACCGGAAATCGCAGCGATCCTTAGGGAACTGTCCTCCCTGGAGGCATCCCTGCGCTGGGTGCACAATCCCCGGATCCTTCTGGAAGCTGTTCTGTTGAGAGTAAGCCGCATGGATACGGAAATCCAGGGCATGGATCTGCCTGCCCGTTTGGAAGCCCTCGAAGCAAAGCTGGAGTTTTTGTCCCGGGAGAAGGGAAATACGTTTGAGGAACCCGGAGCGCTTTCCAAAGCCCCTACAAAGGAACGGAAATCAACTGCACCCGCCCCGCCAGTTTCGGCGGCACCGGNNCCCCGGCTCCGGCAGCATCGGATGATCCGCCGGTTCCTGGTGGCCCTGTCCCGGTTCCCGGCTGGCAGAACTGGCTTGACAGTCTTTTAGGCACCGGCCAGATCACTTTCCATCTCTATCTCCAGGATACCTGTGCATACAGGGAGAAGGATACGCTGTACATCGTCTTTCCTGATGAAAAAACGATTTACTGTGAGGCGGCGCAAAAAGAAGACCAGAGCAGAAAGCTGAGCGCGATGATCGCAGAACAGCTTGGCATTTCCTGCAGTCTGAAACTGATCTCCCGAAGCGTATTCACACAGATGGCAGCCCAAAGCGGGAACAACACGGCAGCTCCTGCGGGTTCGATCCCGGAACGGCAGGACAACAGGGACAAACTGGACAGGATCAGGCTTGCCGCGGAAAAAAG
>DOHE01000200.1 GCA_003535395.1 Clostridiales bacterium
ATGATCGTCTTTGCCAACCAGTACCGGAATGATGGCTGTCTCCTTGGCAAGGCAGGTATTGATATCCCGTGCCCTGGCTTCCGAGATAAAGGTATTGATATTGGCTTGAAGCCGTTTTGCCATGGAAAAATCCGTCCTGACCAGTTTTACCGCGGCAAGCGCAGCTGCGGCTACCGGCGGAGAGATCCCAACTGAAAAAACAAAACCAGGGATGTTGTAGCGCATATAGTCGATCATGCATTTCTTTCCGGCGATATACCCGCCGCAGGCGCCAAGACCCTTGGACAGGGTCCCCATCCGGATGTCGATATCCTCCGGCTCCAGGTTGAAATAATCATCTACTCCCCAGGCATGAGGCCCGATGACACAGCTTGAATGCGCTTCATCCACCATGAGAAAACATCCGTATTTCTTCTTGAGCCGAACAAACTCCGGGATGGGCGCGATATCCCCGTCCATGCTGTAAACACCTTCCACTACAATCAGTACTTTTTCATAACGGTCCCTGTAATCGGCAAGCATGCGTTCCAGCGCTGCAAAATCGTTATGAGGGAAGTGTTTGGATGCGCTCTTTGAAAGCAGTGTACCCTGTATGATGGAATTATGAGACAAGCCATCATATAAAATCAAATCATTCTGATTGCAAAAATTTCCTACTACGGTTACATTGGTGGAATGCCCGCCCACAAGCACCAAGGCATCCTCTGAATGCTTCCAGCAGGCGATTTCCCGCTCCAGTTCCTTAAACAGGGTTTTTTCTCCGGTCAGCAGCCGGCTGCCGCTGGCAGACGTCCCATACCGGGCAGCGGCTTCACATGCAGCCTGGACAGTCGCAGGATGCCCGGACAGTCCCAGATAGTTGTAGGATGCAAAATTCAAGACTTCCTGACCGTCGATGATGGATACATCCCTAAGTACGGAATCGTGAGGCACAAAATAAGGATTTTCAAATTCCGTTCCCATCGCCGCCGCAGCTTCCGCGGCAAGTTCCAGGCGTCTTGAAAAAGCCTCATGTTCCCTGGAATCTTCAAAGCGTGCGATTTTTAGCACCTTTTTGTCTTCGCATGGTTCTGCGCCTTTATTCTGCGAATCAATGCTATGGTCCAGCTCTTCCGGGGGTTTTGTTTTCCCTGAAACTTTACCGTAAATCAGATTGACGATATCCTGTATCCGGGAACAGGTAAAATACTCTTCATCCGGGATGAGGATATGGTATCTGTCTTCGATTTTTGAAAACAGCTCCAGGCTTTGAAGACTGTCTCCTCCCAAGTCATCTATGAAACGGGAATGATCATGAATATGGGAAAGCGGCAGGCTCAGTGCATTGGCCAGGTAGGTCCTGATTTCATCCCGGATGCCTTCATATGTGCGGGGAACAGGTCGTTCAATGATCTGTTCCTTTTTTTGTTCAACTTCTGGAACCGGCTGAACGGTCTCCGGGACCGGAGGCTGGCTGTCTGCCGTTCCCGGGCTACTTGTTCCGCAAGGCATCGGCTGAGATCCTTCATTATTGTCCTCTTTTTTATGCCCGGCAAATACTTTCTTGAATTTATTGTCCAGTTTCACGGTTATATGTGCCCCTTTCCCCTCATTCCAAAATCGTCGATCCTGAAGGATCCACAAGGATTATACTTCACACAAATTCGACCCGCGAGTCGAAAAGCGGTCAATCCCCGTTTTCCGGACTGAGTACACCTTTTAAAATCACATGGGTGAAATCCGGGACCACCCGTGACAGGGAAACCGAAGGCAGCAATATATCATGGCAGAGCATGGCGGAACACATGGTCCCAAACAGATCCGCTGCCATCACTTCTGTTTTGCCCTTCTCCACCTTGCCCTGTTCTGCACATTCATCAAATATATGCTTCAAGATCCCCAGATACTCGGAAATATATCCCCTGAGTCTCCCCTGACGCTCATTTTCCCCCCACATCTGGCTGAAAAGCAAAGCGATGAATTTCTCATACTTCTCCATCAGCTCAAATTGAATGGCAATGACTTTTTCTATCTTTTTAACCGGGTCGGTTTCCATGACGGAGCGCATCATGATATTGCGTTTCAGCACCTTCATCCCCAAATCCACGCAATAATTGAAAAGCTCTTCCTTGCTTCTGAAATAATAATACAAGGTTCCTTTTGCCATATAACAAGCGGAGGCGATCTGATCCACGCTGGTACCTTCATATCCGTTCCGGGCAAACAAACGGACTGCTGTCTTGAATATGAGCCGTTTTGTGTTGTTCATCCCGATCCCTCCTCCTGTGGGTTGGTTTCATCCTTAAGCATCAAGTATCAAGCCGGCATATCCCGGATATATCATTCCTGCACCGGCATATCCCGGATACATCATTCCTGCAGCCGGGCTGCAAAGCGCTGCCCGAATTCACGGCAGGCTGCAATTTCTTCCGTGGTCGGTCTGTACTTGATCATCAATGGGTCGATCATCACTGGATTCCCTGTTTCTTCCAGCCTGGAGGATATCAGCTTCCCGGATTCCCCGCTCCAGCCGTAACTGCCGAATGCAGCTGCTTTTTTGCCTTTGATTCTCAGGCTTT
>DOHE01000009.1 GCA_003535395.1 Clostridiales bacterium
ACGCACCGGCGAGGGTGTATGTCTCGCTCAGGAAAAAGGGCGGGGATTACATGGTGCACCTGGTGAACATGGGATGCGGCCATCCGCTGTCGCCGAAAAACGTCCTTGTGGAGGATGTGCCTCCGGTCGGTCCCGTCCATCTCGACATTCCCCTGGACAATCCGCCGGATCACGTCTTTCTCATGCCAGGGAACATCCCTCTGCCGTGGAAATTTGCCGATGGCAGGTTCAGGCTGGACGTCCCCGAAGTGAGTATTCATGATATCGTTGTCATAGGCGGGTGAGCGTTCGATAAAGGAAAATAAGCCCTTGAGCAAATTACTCTTTTCAATAAAAATCATGACAGTCATGCTGTATATATGCTGTCAAGAGTTATATGTCCGCAGGAGCGGGTTCGCGGTTGATCCACCTTCCGTTTGTAAAGTCGGGGACGGAGACAGGCATGCCGCCTGTCGCAATTGACTGTTCGGACAAAACCGTGATGCTCATCCATGCTGCGGCATCATACGCATCGATGGGCGTTTGCACTTTACGTTTGACGCTGTCGAAAAATGCCCGGAGTACAAGGCCGTCCATGCCGCCGTGCCCGTCCTTTGCGTCGGGATTGCGGGTTTTCCAAACCGGATGGTCGTACTGCCCGTAGTCAAGTTGCTTTTATTTATGCGGAATACTCCGATCGGACGGGTAATTAGCAGGCACCGCGGCTCAGAGAATGATTTTCCGACGCATACAATTTATTGATCAGGAATGGTCAAAACGTGCGATTCTGCATAATGAAAGTGAAATATTTGCATGATATAACGCTATACAATCACTGAAAATGAAATATAATTCAATCAGGAGCTATGTGATGAAGAGAGTCCTGAAATGCAGATGCCCAGGTACAACAGAAAGAGAGGTTGTAGATGCTTGAGAAATATACTTTGGTATGAGTCACCGGCGGATTCCTGGATGGAAGGCCTGCCGATCGGCAACGGGTGCCAGGCGGCCATGGTTTGGGGGGATGCGTCCTCCGACCGGCTGAGCCTGAACCATGAATGGCTTTGGCGCGGGATGCACCGTGAAAGGGATAATGAAACCGTAAGCCATCATTTGCCGGAAGTGCGCAAGTACCTGGCGAAGGGCGATTTCATGAGGGGCACCAGCCTGGCCAATACATACTTCGGCGGGGATGGCGGGGTTATGCGCTCCATTCTTCCCCGTCGCGTCGACTCTTACCAGCCTGCCGGTGATCTTGTTTTCATACTGGATGACACCTGTTCCTTCCTCAGAAGAGAGTTGGATATCGATCGCGCTGTGGCCAGAACCCTGCGGGAGGCCGCCGAATCCGTGGTCGAATCCGCTTTCCTGGCCCATTCGGAAAATAAGTGTCTGCTGGCTCACTGGCAGACGAACTCCAGGGACAAAATGTTTTCAGGAAGAATGATGTTCAGCCGCCCGGAAGATCCGGACGCGAAAACCCGATGCCAGGTTGACGGAGACGGGATACGATTTACCTGCGAATTTATCGAGGGGATCGTATTTGAAGTGATGATACGGGTGGTTACCGATGGGATTGTGCTTCCTTCGGGAAATTGCCTGATCGTACGGGACGCTTTGGAGTTGACGGCTATTATCCGCATTAATGTGGACATCCCGGGGCGGTCGATTGCGCATCCGCCTTTTCCCGGCTCTTCCTGGGAAGAGCTGCTGTCATCGCACACCTCTGCATTTTCCTCATTCATGGGGCGGTTCCGAATGGGAATCAGTCTCCCTGAATGCCACGAAAGCATGCCGACGGACAAGCGCATCGACGCGGTCAAGGCAGGCGGATCCGATCCTTCCCTGATGCTGCTTTATATTCTATACGGACGTTACCTGCTGGCCTCTTCTTCTATATGCGGGGAACTTCCCGCAAACCTGCAGGGCAAATGGAATGACAAAATCGATCCTCCCTGGGAAAGCGACTATCATTTTGATATAAACATTGAAATGAATTATTGGATGGCTGAGGCATCCAACATGCCCGAGTGTGCGGAAGCTCTGCTCCATTATGCCGAGTGTTTCATGCCGCATGCCCGCAAGGCAGCGCATGACCTGTATGGCTGCAGGGGCATCTGGATGCCTCTGCAGGGTGACGCCTGGTGCAGGGCGACTCCGGAAGCCCATGGTTATGCCGTATGGGTAGGCGCCGCTCCATGGATCGCCCAGCATTTCTGGTGGCATTACACCTATCGGGGGGACCTGGAATTCTTGCGGAAACGCGCATATCCCTTCTTCAGGGAAGTGGCTCTCTTTTATGAAGATTATCTTGTAGAGGGCGCAGATGGCAGGATGCACATCCTGCCCAGCCAGTCCCCGGAAAACCGGTTCTCAGGCACGGGCTCCTGGCCTGTGAGTATCTGTGTCTCTTCCGCCATGGATGTGCAGCTGGCATACGACGCCCTGGGTTATGCTGTGACATCTGCCCGGATCCTGGATGTCGACGGGCGGGACGCGGACCGATGGGAGGATTTCCGGAACCGGCTTCCGCCTTTCCGTATAGGCAGTGACGGCCGGCTGCTGGAATGGGACCGTGAAATGACCGAAAGCGAACCGGGCCACCGGCATCTTTCCCACCTGTACGGGCTGTTCCCATCCACTCTTTTCAATCCCATCGAACGGCCCGCCCAATACGATGCCGCTATCCATTCCCTGAAGACGCGGCTGGAGAAAGGCGGGGGTCATACGGGCTGGAGCCGGGCCTGGGTTGCCTGCCTGTGCGCGCGTATGGGGGACGGAGAAGGGCTGAGCGAGCACCTGAACGGACTGATCAAGGACTTTGCCACTGCCAGCTTGCTGGACCTGCATCCCCCGCGGATTTTTCAGATTGACGGGAATTTGGGCGCGGTGGCCGCGGTACTGGAAGGGCTGGCCCAAAGCTGGGGGGGCAGGATTCACCTCCTTCGCGCTCTGCCGCCGGCCTGGTCGGGAGGCGGCAGCGTGACGGGGCTGCGTGTTCCCGGCGGGCACAGCCTTTCCTTATCATGGAAAGAGGGGAAGGTGACTTCCCTGGAAGTCATATTGGGCTATACCGGACAGGCTGATTTCTCTTTGCCCGGAAGGGAGGATGCGGTAGAAGTCAGGGGAGAGCCCGGACAGGCATTGCG
>DOHE01000223.1 GCA_003535395.1 Clostridiales bacterium
GCGTCAATCCGGCAGATTATTGCCCATACCGGCCCCTGTCCGGAAATCTTGGAAATCTTGCAGGGTGTTGCAGGGTGAAATTGTACTTGCCAAACTGGTATATATCCCGTATAATCGAATTCGCTTCAGTTTTCCGGGGTGTGGCTCAGCTTGGTAGAGCGCTTGGTTCGGGACCAAGAGGCCGGAGGTTCAAATCCTCTCACTCCGACCATTCAATTCAGAAGGGTTTCCATCGCCTTACAGACGGAGTGTGGCCATTGCAGGCCGTCAGGGGGATCTCCCCCTGACGTGGATCCTTGACGCGGTGCCGCCTGCCCTGAATCCAGGGCAGTGCCCGGTCAATCTCCATATGGCGCATCCGGCATTCCAGCCATTCCGGCAAAAAATCCTTGACAAGAGCAGGCTTATGTGATTAAATGTTATCTGCAGTTAACAAATCTGCTATTTTTATTGGCCCTATTGTTAGCCATAGTTAACATCTGCAGGGGGCGATGGGATGGAGCGCATATTCCAAACACTGAAAGATCTCAAACCCGGTGATCAGGGAACCATCCTTCAGATACGCGGTACCGGCGTACTGAAGCGTCGGCTGACAGATATGGGACTGACTCCCGGAACAACCGTATTTGTGCGGAAAGTAGCCCCTCTTGGAGATCCGATGGAAATTTTGCTGCGCAACTATATTCTTACTCTTCGCAAGAATGAAGCGGAACGGATCATCGTGCAAAAACAGTGGAGGTGGACAAACAGCAATGGGAGGAGATATGGTCACCGGCATCACCGTCGCTTTGGTCGGCAATCCCAACAGCGGCAAGACAACTCTGTTTAATACCCTGACCGGCAGCCGTCAGTATGTGGGCAACTGGCCGGGAGTGACCGTGGAAAAAAAAGAAGGCATGTTACGGGGCCATACAAACCGGCCTCCCGTAAAAATACTGGATTTGCCGGGGATCTATTCTCTTTCGCCGTATACGCTGGAGGAGATGATCGCAAGGCAGTATATTATCCAGGAAAAGCCGGATGTGATGATCAATGTGGTGGATGCCACCAATCTGGAACGCAGTCTTTATCTGACACTGCAGTTGCTGGAACTCGGAAGGCCGGTCGTTCTGGCCCTTAACATGATGGATGAAGTGAACCGGAAAGGGGACCGGATCGACATCGATGTCATGTCCCGGGAACTGGGGATTCCGGTCGTTCCCATAACAGCCCGGGATCATCACCAGGTCCGCAGTCTGCTGGAAATATCCCTGAAATCCTGGCCGGGGAACCCGGATTCATGTCTTTTGATCAAAGATCCGCATATTTTATCTGCGGCTGAAAAGATCGGCAAACTGGTTCAGGATGCTGCCTTGCAGGCAGGATTGCCGGAAAAATGGGCGGCACTCAAGGTGCTGGAAGAAGACGAACCCGTCCTCCACGCGCTGGAAATCGAAAAGGATCCGCTTCTGAGCGAAGCTGTGACATGCCGGCTGAAGGAATTTTCTCAGGCGGTAGCCCCGCGGGACAAGGAAACGGTGATTGCCGAGGACCGATATCATCAGATCGAAGACCTGATGAAACAGGCCGTTTGCAGAAGAGCCGCACAGGATGCTGTATCCTGGTCCGACAGGATCGACGGCATCCTGACAAACCGCATCTTGGCTCTTCCTATTTTCTTCCTGCTGCTGTTTCTTGTTTTCACCATTACCTTTGGACAGGTTGGCCGTGTGCTCAGCGATGCCATGGATCAACTGATCAACCATACCCTAAGGAATAACCTGTCTGCATGGATGATGACCGCCGGCTTCACCCCCGTGCTGCAAAGCCTGCTGTTGGACGGTATCGTGGCCGGTGTCGGAGGGATCCTGGTTTTTCTGCCTCAGATCCTGCTGCTGTTTTTTTTCCTTTCACTGCTGGAGGATACCGGTTACATGGCCAGGGCAGCGTTTATCATGGACCAGCTGCTGCGGAAAATCGGATTGTCCGGAAAGGCATTTATCCCAATGATCATTGGATTTGGCTGCACGGTACCGGCCATCCTGGCCACCCGGACCATTGAAAATGAGCGGGACCGCAGGCTCACCATTCTGCTGACACCGTTCATGTCCTGCAGTGCGCGTTTCCCGATTTATGCACTGTTCGCCGGTACATTTTTCACCGCTTCGCAGGGGCCGGTGATCTTCAGCATCTATGCCCTGGGGGTCCTGGCAGCAATTCTGTCCGGCCTGTTATTGAAAAATACAGTGCTGAGGGGAGAACCGGCCCCATTCGTGATGGAAATGCCCCCATACCGGTTCCCGCAGCCATGGAGCATCCTGCGACGCATTTATGACCGGGGGAAGGACTTTATCGTCAGAGCGGGCACTGTGATCCTGGTCATGAGCCTGGTGGTGTGGATGCTGCAGACATTTACGTTTCGTTTTGCTCTGGCTGCTGACAACGCAGGAAGCATGTTCGGACAGCTTGGCCGATGGCTTGCGCCTGTATTTGCTCCGTTGGGATTCGGTACCTGGCAGGCGGCGGTCTCCCTGTTGACTGGATTTGTGGCCAAAGAGGCTGTCGTTTCCACCATGGGCATCCTTTACAGCGCAGGCGATGCCGCTGCGGGCAATCTGACTTTGGGCCTTGTGCTGAAAAATACATTTACCCCTCTGTCCGCTTATGCTTTTATGACTTTTTGCCTCCTTTACATATCGTGCATCGCAGCCTTCGGAACGATCCACCGTGAAATGCGCAGCTGGAAGTGGACCTTCATGACGGCGGCCTGGCAGACAGGCGTGGCATACCTGGCAGCACTTTTGATTTACCAGGGGGGACGCCTTCTTGGCTTTGACTGATTCGAATCCAGATCAAGGGAGAATTGACCATGACCCATCCACCGGATAATAAAAACATCTCCGCATCCACAGAAGATTACCTGGAAGCGATCTATCTTTTGTCCGAAGAGGATCCTCGCGTGCATTCTGTAGCGATTGCCCGAAAACTCGATGTGTCCCGCGCCAGTGTCAACAAAGCTGTCGGACTGCTTCGAAACAGCGGTTTGATCGTCCAGGAACCGTATGGAACTGTCTCTCTTACGTCCAAAGGTCTGGAACAAGCCCGGCAAATCTGTCAATATCACCAGGTCCTGCTGCATTTTCTCCAGGTTGTGCTAAACGTGACCCCGGCTGTCGCAGAACAGGATGCCTGCCAGATCGAGCACGTGATCAGCCGGGAAACCATGCAGAAGCTGATCCAGTATGTGAGACAGAAAGAGCCGCAGAAAGAACCGCAGAAAGGCTCATGATATCACAGGTCCCAAAATGAGATACTGTCTTTATCATTATTTTACAACCAACTCTTTGCCAGGTCAGTAGCAAATGGTTGGGAATCTGCCTGAGACCACCTCGCAGCTCCCTGATCATACTTCTGATAATTTCCTACTGATTTCATCGCTTTGCTGCATTATGATTGAATAAACAGATCACAACAGTTCCGGTGCGTGCGCTGCCCACCAGGAAAGGAGCGGTTCGCAATGTGGATCAGTATGGAGGATTACAAAAAACGAGTCTTAGGCTGCTGGATGGGCAAGAACATCGGGGGCACTCTGGGTGCACCCTTTGAAGGGCACAGGGGTATTATCCAAATGGATTTTTATACCCAGGAACTGAAAGGGGTATCTGTTCCCAACGATGATCTGGATCTGCAGCTGGTGTGGCTGTCTGCAGCCGAGAAGTATGGAAGGGCGGTAAGTGCAGCGGTTCTTGGGGAATACTGGCTGGAGCATATACTGCCGGACTGGGCGGAATACGGTTATTGCAAAAACAATATGCGCGCCGGAATCCGGCCTCCCCTGTCCGGAAGCATGCGCAATCCGGACCAGAACAGCAACGGTGCCTGGATCCGGTCGGAAATATGGGCCTGTCTGGCGCCGGGACATCCGGATATCGCCGCCGGATATGCCTATGAGGACGCCAGCGTGGACCACAGCCGGGAAGGCATTCATTCCGCCGTTTTCTGCGCATCGGTGCAAAGTGCTGCTTTTGCGGAAACAGACAGGGACCGGCTCATCGACATCGGACTGTCTTACATTCCAGAAGACTGCGCAGTAGCCGGGGCGGTGCGGCTGGTGCGGACATGCCACCGGGAGGGGGTGGAATGGACAGAGACCCGGAAACGGATACTGCAGGCCTATCCCGGCACTTTTTTCAAGCAGTGGGTGGGTGAACCGGAAATGGACATCCCCTTTGGCGAAAAAGGGGATGATGCACCTTCCAATGTGGCGATTTTCGTTCTGGGCTGGCTTTACGGGGAAGGTGACTTCGGGCGGAGCCTTTGCATCGCGGCTGGATGCGGGGAGGATGCGGACTGCACGGCGGCGACCTTAGGCGCCACGCTGGGGATCCTGGGCGGGATCGGCGGGATCCCGGAGAAGTGGATTGAACCCATCGGCCAGGGGATCAGCACCGCCTGTATCCACCTGTGGAACAAGCCGGAGACCATTGGTCAGCTGACGGACCGCCTGTTGCGCCTCACAGCCCGGTTCCTGGATATCGGGGATGTTTGGCTGGACGGAGTCTCCGGATACAGGATGCGGCTGTCGGAAAAGGAAAAGCTGTTCAACCGGGCGCCGGGCAGAGACCCGTTCCGGGCACATACAGGGTTTTATGAAAGATATTATCTGAGCCCTCCTCATACGCTTCGGGTGGATGCCCATATTTTTTACGCGCAGATGACTTATATGGATGGGCCGCTGGTCCAGCCGGGAAACCGTAGGCCGGTCCGGTTCCGGCTCCGGCTGTTCAATCAGACCGGCCGGCCACTAACCATCACAGCAACGTGGCGGCTGCCGGAAGGATGGACAGCGGAGCAGGGAGAACAGGCGGAAATGGCGCTTTCCTGTAATTTTTACACGGCGAAGGCAGAGAGAGTTTTCAATATCCTCCCGCCGGAACGCATCGGACTTCGAAGCGAACTGATCCTGACTCTTCAGGTATCAGGCCGCCCCACCCGGGTGGATCTTCCGGTGACCTTGTATGCGGATGCGGGAAGCAGCGATCTGGACGAAGGATATTCCCACGCGCGGAACGGCGCCGGATGGTAACGGAGGGTAAACAGATGAGCAGGCCGATGACAGACCCAGTGCATATAGCACAAAAACATTCCTTTCGGAAATGGATGCTGGTTCTGCTTTGCATCCTGTCAGTGCTGGCAGGATGTTCCCCGGAACAGGGAAAGGGGGTTGTCTCAGGTCATCCGTCGGGATCAGGATCCAAATCCGCTTCGATGGCGGCTGCCAATGCCGCATGGCGTTCTGCGCTGTCTGGAGGGGATACGGTGCCGGTGCAGGGTCAGTTGACCGTCGGGCCTGATATCATTGAAGCAGAAAACGGCACAATTCCTGCGACAAAGTTGCTGTTGCAGCAGGGGGACAATCAAATCCGGGTGCTGTCGGGGTGGGGCTGGTATGAAATCGACTCGTTTATCCTGACTCCCGTACCCGTCAACCCGGTCCCAAGCGTTGCCAGCGACCCGGTGGATTCGGGCGCTTCTGCGGCGGCAAGGTCCCTGATGCATTATCTGGCGGACCAGTATGGCAAATTCATCCTCTCCGGCCAGACAGACCTGGGCAATGTTTCCTGGATCTATTATCAGACTGGCAAGAAGCCGGCTTTAGTCGCGCTGGACATGATGGACTATTCCCCGTCGCGGGTCGAACGCGGAACATCATCCAAAGCCGTAGAGGATGCCATTGCATGGGCCAGGCAGGGGGGGATCGTTTCCTTTCAATGGCACTGGAATTCACCGTCAGGGCTCGTCGACCAACCCGGCAAGGAGTGGTACAAGGGATTCTATTCCAATGCCACTACCTTTGATCTGGCTACCGCTTTAAGCAGCCCGGGTTCTGAATCGTACAACCTGCTGCTCCGGGATATGGATGCCATCGCCATGCAGCTCAAACGGCTCGCGGAAGAGGGCATTCCCGTCCTCTGGCGCCCGCTGCATGAAGCCGGGGGTAAATGGTTCTGGTGGGGCGCGAAGGGTGCGGAGCCCTGCAAAGCCCTGTACCGCCTGATGTATCAGCGTTTTACATCCTATCATGGGCTGCACAACCTGATCTGGGTATGGTCCACGCCGGAGGCAGCGTGGTATCCGGGGGATGATGTTGTGGATATCGTCGGGTATGATTCCTATCCGGAAGGGGGGGATTACAGCCCGGTGATCAACAGGTTCGAGCAGCTCTCGGCTGTCGTCGGCGACCGGAAGATCGTGGCCATGACGGAAAACGGCCCTATACCGGACCCTGACCTGCTGGCGGCCACCGGTGCCCACTGGAGTTGGTTCTGTACCTGGAGCGGATTCAACTCCGACATCAAACAGAACGACCCGTCTCATGTGAAAAAGGTCTTCCAGCATCCGTATGTGATCACGCTGGATGAACTGCCGGATGTAAGGAATTATCCCTACTGAAGGTGATGGCATGGGGGCTGGTCAAACCGGCAGCTGGAGCACCCGAACGCCAGGCCAGCGGGAACTGGGCGGAGATCCGGATCCTTTACGGGAAGATGGCGCTTCGGGAAGTCCGCATCCCCAGGCAGAAATCCCGGGACGGCGGGCAGGCAGGCCGGGAACCGCTCATCCTGGCGGAAGGCAGAAAGGCTTCCGGGAGTCGGACCCGCGTTATTCCCCGACGAAAAGGATATCACTGGTACCCCGTTCCGTGGTTCTTCCCTGAGGCAGGTTCACCAGACGGTCCATGAATATCATGGTGGATGATCCTCCGCCATCCAGATTGTAAGCCTGGGTGCATCCCAGGTCCTTGAACAGCTGTGCGAACTCCTGCAGTGTCATCCCTTTGCTGTACCCGCTGGACCGGCCATCCACCACCACGAACACATAATAATTCGGTGCAATCATCCCGAAGCCGGTCCGGGGATTCAGTCCTTCGATGGCCCGGTTCATCACAGTGCTGTCGATCATCACATTGGCAAAGTCCTTCTGCACCACTCCATCGATGACCAGTGCCGGTCCGAAGGAGAATGTGTCTGTCACCCCCCGTTTCAGGAGTGATGCAGCAGATACTGCCTTTTCATCGATGATCTCCATATGTCCGTCCTGGAAAATGGCTGCTGCCATGCGCACCGGCACGTTCCGACAGAGGAGCCCGTTGCGGATGATCCCCCCGTCCTGCCGGAAACCATAGTAGTCGCCATTGATCGCCAGCAGGGCATGATGGGCTTTTGCGATCACGGAAGTATTTCGGGTGATATTCAGCCCGAACTGGTCATTGGCAAAGGCAGACTGCAGATTTTCCTCTCCTGTGACCTGCACATCCGCCACATAATATGTGACCGTATTGCTGCCGGTCCCGGTACTATGCTTCGTGATTTCGATCCGGACATGATCGCTTGTATATTTCCAGTCATCCCAGGTGACTTCGCCTCCGACGGATGCAGATGCTGCAGAGGATGCAGCCCCCGGAGAGAGCGGGGAAGCACTTGCCGCGGCGCTTGCGGATGTTTGTGCCGACGGCACCGGGGCATACCCCTGTACATGATCGATAAAAAACCGGTCCAGGACCAGATAACCCGCGATCACACCGACAAATGCCCCGGTACTCATCAGGGGGATCAGCCACCGGGGCAGTTTTCCCAACCGCCCGCCTTCCTTCCCCCGCGCCTGCCTGCTGCATCTGCGCCATTTCATTCAAGCCACCGCCTTTAAGCCTATATTATCCGGGGTATGTGACTGCCGTGTGAACAATGCTTGAATTATCTGTGAGACTTTTGCCTCCTGTTTTTGCCGGCTGCATTGGCCTCTCCCTCCTTTCCCGGGCAAATTTCGGCCAAAAAACACGCCATATTCATACAATCATCACATTCCCGGGGGAAAATCAGGATGCAATGTGATATCGTATCATGATAGACGAAAGGATGGAAATATCATGGGCTTCGATCAGATATATAAAAAATGCAGGAAGATTGCCGTACCCCTGGCGGTCATTTCCTGCCTGGCTCTGCTTCCGGCGTGCAGCACCAGCAAGGCCTTGAGCAGCACCACGGCCAAAGCTACCTCCGCCAGCGCGTCCGCCACCACTGCGAAAACAGCCGCATCTGCCGCTTCCACTATAAGCGGGGAGGGTGCGCTGAGTGCGGCTACGGCTGCCATCCTGTCCGCTTTGACCTCTGACGGAGGGGACGGAGATTCTGTGCTGGACCAGGCTTCTGTTTCCGATATCAAACTCAACGGTAATTCCATTACCTGCAGCAGCGGGAATGCCATCGTGGAAGGCAGCACCATTACCATCCTGTTTGGCGGCATCTACAACATCAGCGGGACACTGAACAACGGGCAGATCATTGTCAATACAAAGGCGAAAGAAACGGTGAAACTGGTCCTGAATGGCGTTGATATCACCTGCCAGACCAGCGCTCCTATTTATGTGAAGAACGCGGACAAGGTGATCCTCACCCTGGCCGACGGCACGAACAATCGGGTTCGTGCCGGCTCTGCCTATATTTTTGATAATGTACAGGAAGAGGAACCCGATGCTGCTATCTTCAGCAAGGATGACCTGACTATCAACGGCACCGGCTCTCTTACAGTGGAAGCCAGTTTCCGGCACGGTATCCTGAGCAAGGATGACTTGAAAATCAACGGCGGGAATATTGCTGTGCATGCGTCGGGCGACGGGCTTCGCGGCCGGGACAGTATCGTGGTGAAGGATGGCTCCCTTACGGTCCAGGCAGGTTCCGATGGGCTTCAGTCCAATAATGCGGAGGCGGAGGACAAGGGGTATGTCGTCATCCTGGGTGGCACGCTGCATGTCACCGCCGGCGCAGACGGCATCCAGGCGGAGAGCCTGGCCTGCATCAGCAGTGGGGAACTGGACATCACCACCGGTGGAGGCAGCACCAAAACCGTCAGCGCCGCTTCCGGTACTTCTGCCAAAGGGATCAAGGCAGCGCGCGACCTGATCATCGAAGGAGGCACTATACAGCTGAACTGTGCAGATGATACGATCCATTCCGACGGCAGCATTACCATTCATGGCGGAATTCTCACTGCATCGACTTCGGATGACGGGATGCATGCAGAAAAGACCATCACCATCAACGGCGGAGATTTGAACATCAAGAAAAGCTACGAAGGGATCGAAGCCGCGACCATCACCTTCAACGACCGTACCCTCCACATGGTCTCCAGCGACGACGGATTCAATGTATCGGACGGCTCCGCCGACGCAGGCTTCGGCGGGCGGCCGGGCCAGGCCGGGGCCACGGCGACGAATCTGTGGCTGAATATCCACGGTGGATATATCTACCTGGACGCTAACGGAGACGGGCTGGACAGCAATGGTTCGGTCTCTATGACGGATGGATTTGTACTGGTCAACGGCCCGGTGCAGAACAACAACGGCGCCGTGGACTACAACGGCTCCTTTAAAATGACCGGCGGCTTCCTTGTGGCCGTGGGCAGTTCCGGGATGGCCGAAGCTCCGGATTCCACCTCTACAGTCTGCACTGCTCTGATAAACCTGACTGCTTCCCAGACTGCCGGCACTCTGATCCGGATCCAGTCCGACAGCGGGAATATCATCGCAGCCTTTCAGCCCACCAAGACCTTCCAGTCCATTGTCGTGAGCTCTTCCAGTCTGATCCAGGGCCAAAGCTATACGGTCTATACCGGCGGCAGTTATTCCGGGGGTACAGTAAAAGACGGTCTGTGTACCGGCGGCACCGCTTCCGGCGGGACGCAGGCAGCCACCTTCACCCTCTCCGGAATCGTGACCCAGGTGGGCACCTCAGCCGGTCCGGGCGGCGGTGGCGGGGGATTCCCGCGGCGATGAATTTTCTGCAACTGAAAAAAACCATCGGGTGGAAGCTTGATCCATCCCGATGGTTTTCTTTTTGTCCGTATTATCCGTGCTGGTGTCAGTCTTTGATTTCGATGGCTTCCACTGGGCACTGATCTCTGGCATCTTCGGCTTCTTTGAGCACATCGCCTTCCAGTTCATCCTCGATGGCCACGGCAATTCCGTCGTCATTCAGGGAAAACACGGAGGCACATGCATCTTCACAAAGCCCGCAGCCTGTGCAGATATCCGGATCCACATATGCTTTCATGATGATTCTCCTTCCGATTACGCGATTATCGTAAGCATTATACATGGGTTGAAGGGTTCTGTCTATCCCCATGGCAATATTTTCTTGGGCCCCGGGCTGGCCCCCGGGCTGGGTCCTAGTTGACCTCCGGGCTACCCCCCGGGCTGAGCCCCGGGATGCTGGCGTCACCCATTCCGGATTTCAAAAACTTTCCCCTCCCAGTTGCGGAACACCGCTTTGTTTTTTCCCATGCACAACATATAATTCGGAAGTATCGGCGTTTTTCCCAGCCCCCCGGGACCGTTGACGATATAACTGGGGACCGCCATGCCGGATGTCCTGCCGCGAAGGGATTCAATAATTTCCATTCCCTCCTGGACCGTGACCCAGAAATGGGAAGTCCCGCGGACGGTCTTGGGATGGAAAATATAATACGGCTTCACCCGGATCCGCAACAATTCCTGGTTCAGTTTTCTAACAAGAAACTTATCATTGTTCACCCCATTGAGCAGAACCATTTGATTTCCCAGTGGAATGCCCGCATCCGCCAACATTTCACAGGCCCGTTTGGATTCTCCAGTGATTTCCCTGGGGTGATTGAAATGGGTATTTACATACAGGGGATGGTATTTTTTAAGCATCTGCACAAGGCTGCCCGTTATCCGCTGCGGCAAAGTTACCGGAAGCCGGCTTCCGATCCGGATGATCTCTACATGCCGGATATCCCGGAGAGCAGACAGAATGCGTTCCAGGCTGGCATCATCCAGACTGAGGGCATCCCCTCCGGTGATCAATACATCCCGGATCTCCGGGTGTTTGCTCACATAAGCAACCGCCTTGTCCACCGAGTCGCCGGCAGTATGCGTGTCACACTGGCCGATCAGGCGGCGTCTCTGGCAAAATCTGCAATACATCCCGCAGATATTGGTCACTTTAATGATCAGTCTGTCCGGATATCTTCTTGTTACATACTCCTGAGGGGAGGATCCCTGTTCGTCCATGGGATCCAGACTCCCCTTTTCATCCAGTTCCAGCACGGATGGAACGGACTGTCTGCGGATGGCGCAATTTGGATCTTCCGGATCGATGAGGGATAAATAATAGGGTGAAATCGCAAACCGAAACCGTTCCTCGACCTGCTTCAGCTGTTTTAATTCCTCATCCCGGATCCCGATGATACCGGCAATCTGACTGGATCCGGTAAACCGGTTCCGGAACTGCCAGCGGTAATCTTTCCACTGTTCCTGGGTTGCGTTCAGCAGTTTCAGGATCTGTTTTTTCTGGTATGCAATTTTTTCCTGGTCCTCTATTCCTGTCCTATAGGTGCCTTTTATATCCAGGTAATCTGAAATGGTGTTTTTCAGGTTGTTAAATCTTTCGTCTCCCGCCTTGGGAAAATTTTGGGCATGGCTAACAGACATGGGGATCACGCTCCTTGTAAAATGTTAATAAAATAAACTTGTTAAAAACAGACAGCGGTCTCTATCCAATAGAAGAGACCGCTTTAAAAGGCATTGAAACCACTCCTTCCTTTCAAAGCTTCCGAGGTTAGCTGTCGGATTCGGGCTGAAAGGAATTCGCCCTACCGGAATCTCTCCGGATTCACCCCAAGTTTTTGGTTCCCCCGTATCCTGCATAAATTGGTCTGCAGGAATTCAGCTCTTCAACAATATTTATTATTGTGAACTGTCATACAGCTTTATTGTAACACCGATCTGTTCCTGTGTCAAGGAAGGCTGGCTTCCCGACTCGGCTCCGGCCGGTCGATTTCCCGGCCGGTTGCAGACGGCCGGTTGCAGTACACTTATATCTGGTATAATATTTTCCAGGTGGCTGCCATATCCAAACAGCGGAGGGGATCCATGGATCACAGGGAAATCGAGCTGAAACTGCGGGTGGAGGAAGAAAAATTTTGGGACTGTTACACAAAGGACCCATATATCCGGAGCCTGGCCCGTCCTTCGGATCCCGTCCAGTTCCTGCTGGACAACCTGTATTTTGATACGGAATACCGGGACTTATGGCATGCGGGTCTGGCTCTTCGGGTGCGTATTTCCAGTGATCGGATGGAAGCCACAGTCAAGGACCAGGGGTCCAGCCATGACGGACTCCATATCCGGAACGAATGGACCGTTCCAGTTTTCAGTCCGGAAGCCCCGGACCCGGCGGTGTTTGAGGCGCTGGACAGGGTGGCTGCTTCTGACACGGACGGAGGACCCGGCATTGCCCGCGGGATTGGCATTGCCCGCGGGATTGGCATTGCCCGCGGGATTGGCATTGCCCGCAGACT